>CAZOZU010000017.1:11736-13245 GCA_964584355.1 uncultured Rikenellaceae bacterium | reverse complement strand
CTTCCTTCATCTGTTGTTCAGACAAAACGGGAGTTGCAATGAAAACGGTTTCGTAATGATTTAACATAGTAACTAATTGTTTGTTTTTTAAATGATTTTGGCTCGCAAAAATACAATTATTTTCATTTAAACAAAACAATAATAGATGTAAATATGAGTATGTCCATCTGCATAAAAGAGTTATTTTATAAACCATTAAGGTTATTAAGCTTTAATTTTCAACACTCATTATCCGGGTTGGCTTTTTAACTATATTTGTACTATAATAATTTTTGAGCCGGAGAGTCAATAATTTATGGAAAATTTCATCGTTTCAGCCCGAAAATACCGTCCTGCCACATTCGATATGGTTGTAGGCCAGGATACAATAACCAATACACTAAAAAATGCCATTAAGAACAAGCATCTTGCCCAGGCATACCTTTTTTGTGGACCGAGAGGAGTAGGCAAGACAACCTGTGCCAGAATACTGGCCAAAACCATAAATTGTACAAATCTGAAGCCTGATGGAGAAGCCTGCGATAAATGTGAATCATGTATCTCTTTCAATACTCTTAGATCATTTAATATTCATGAACTTGACGCAGCCTCGAACAACAAAGTGGAAGATATCAGGAGCCTGAATGAGCAGGTAAGGATACCTCCACAGATAGGAAGATACAGCGTTTACATAATAGATGAGGTCCATATGCTCTCATCTTCTGCTTTCAATGCATTTCTGAAAACTCTCGAAGAACCACCATCTCATGCAATTTTTATTCTGGCAACTACCGAAAAGCATAAAATCATACCTACAATCCTGTCGAGATGTCAGATATTTGATTTTAACAGGATAAGAATTGAGGATATGGTTAAAAGGCTTCAATATGTAGCAGATAATGAATCAGTTAAAATAGAAGAGGAGGCATTGCATATAATTGCCCGGAAAGCTGATGGTGCTCTGAGGGATGCCCTTTCAATATTTGATCAGATCGTCAGCCTGTGTGGTAAAAAGATAATCTACAAAGATATCATTGAGAATCTTAATATTCTTGATTATGAATATTATTTTAAATGTGTTACTGGAGCACTGAAAGGAGATGTCTCGACTCTGTTGATGACTTTTAATGAAATTCTGGAAAAAGGATTTGACGGACATAATTTTATATCAGGTCTTAACAGTCACCTTCGTGATCTTCTTGTGAGTAAAGACGAAGTTACTATAGGCCTTCTGGAGGCAACTCCATCAGTAAAGAACAGGTATTTGCAACAGGCAGCTGAATGTTCTGTTGATTTTCTTTACCGTGCCCTGGAAATAGGAAGTGAATGTGATATTTCATATAAAAGCAGCAAGAATACAAGGCTTCATTCAGAACTGACTCTGATAAAATTATGCAGGCTTACCGGGGAAAAGGGTGGAGAGAATGAAAAAAAAAAGGATGATGAAATAGATCCGGCAAAAGCAGGGAAAGAGATAACTCCTCTACCAAAATCTGAAATAGTAAGACAGGCCGAAGAACAGGAAAAGAA
>CAZOZU010000017.1:4228-11726 GCA_964584355.1 uncultured Rikenellaceae bacterium | reverse complement strand
TGCAGGGAAGGAACAAACTGAGAGTAAGCATATTCCGGTAATTGAAAAAGCACCACGGACATTTTCAATAAAAGATGTTATTTCGGAGAATGAGAAGCAAAAGGATAAGATTGATGAACAAAAAGAGGATAATGATGTTATTAATATTTCGGGTCAGAAACTTGAGTTTACAGCAGATGCATTTACTAAAGCCTGGAATGAGTTTGTTAATAGCCTGCAAGGAGAAGGGACAAGGATAGTAAGCATGTTTAAATCTATTAAGCCTGAGATGGAAGATGAACATACAATTAAAATCCACCTGAGCAATGCTGCACAGAGAGACCTGTTTGTTCAGAATTATAAACCTAAGCTGACTGGCTTCATCAGATCCAGATTCCTGGTCACAGAACTAGATATTGAGACATCTGTAGATCTTACCGAGACAAATGAATTGCCCTATACCGATGATCAGAAATATAATTACCTTCAGGGGAAATATCCTGTTCTCAATGAGTTCAGGAAGGCTTTTAACCTTGATATAAACTGAAATCCTCAGTGATAATATAAATGATCTGTTTTTTATTGAATCTTTACAAAGTGAATAAAGACAACGACATATCAGATCAGAAAAAATACCTCAGTTATCTGGCAAAAGAAAAACACTTTTCAGATTACATACTGAATAATTCAAGGTCGATGATCAGTATCATCAACAGGGATTATGTTTATGAGAAGGTCAATAATATCTTTTGTGATGCACAAAAGGGTGTGGAACAATCCATTGTTGGCAAATCACTTGGAGAAATATGGGGGCACCAAACTTTTCAAAATAATATAAAGAAGAATATTGACAAATGTTTTGCAGGAAACACTGTAAAATATGAAGCCTCTTTTACTACTCCACAGTCAGGTAAAAGGTATTTCGAAGTTGTATTCCGCCCTATACCGGTTGAATCGGGCGAGATAACTCATCTTCTGGCTGAGACATTCGATATAACAGATCTTAGACTAACTGAAAAAATAGCTACAACAAGAGAAGAAGAGTTAAGAAGATTTGAAACAAACCTGCCTATAGGTTTCCTGCGTTGTGGACCCGATGGAAGAATGATGCACGCTAACAGGGCATTTATGATGATAATGGATTGTGATGATGAACATGCCCTGAAGAAAGCAAATCTTCGCAATTACTATGCTGAAGAAGGGCTTTTTGACCTGCATCTGGAACAGTTGATGGATGGTAAACCGAAATCTTTTGGCAGAGTTAACCTGAAAACATTCAAGGGGGGAGAAATAGTATGCCGGATAAGCGCCTTCATGATTATCAACGAAATATCAAAACCTTATTTTATTGATTTTTCATTTGAGGATTCCTCCCGTGAGCTGATGCTCGAAAACCGGTTGCTTCAGGCCCAGAAACTTGAAACCATAGGTTCACTCGCAGGAGGTATTGCACATGATTTTAATAATATACTTGCAACAATATCAGGCTACTCTGAATTGCTGCAGAATGATCTCCCCAAATCCTCACCTTTAGCAGAAAATGTAAGAAAAATAATGATATCTGTCTCAAAAGCCAGATCTCTGACAAAACAGATACTTGCTTTTAGCAGGCAGATAGAACAGGAAAAAGTTATAATAAATGTCTATGATATTCTCAAGGAGACAATCGGTTTTATAAAATTTGCTGCTCCACCCGGTATAAAAATTAAAAACAATATCCGATCCGGAGAATATCCTGTCTTTGCTGACCCTACTCAGTTGTTCAGAGTATTCCTGAATCTTATGACCAACGCAATTCAGGCAATGGAAAAGAGTGGAGGGATTATTTATATCAACCTTAAACTGACTAAAGATAAAAAAGATGTCCAAAAAGAGTTGGACACAGATATTATTGCTGATGAATATATTATTGTTACCATAAGAGATACAGGTAAAGGAATGGATCCATCATTGATGAACAGAATATTTGAACCATTCTTTACAACACGCGAGGTGGGTAAAGGATCGGGAATGGGTTTGTCGGTTGTTCATGGTATTATTTATGAAATGGGAGGGGAGATACTTGTATCAAGTAAAGTTAATGAGGGTTCAGTGTTCTGTGTTTATATACCTGTTGCAAGTGATGATTTACCGCTTAAACCAGCATCCGGAAAGGGTAAAAGGAAAATATTATTTATTACGGGAAACAAACATGAATCAAGGATTATATCCCTGGCATTGGAAAGCGCAGGCTATAATTTAATCCTTTTATCTGATCCTGTACATATTATCAGGATAATGGAAGATATTAAAACCAGACCTGATCTGGTTATCTATATGCGGGATGAGAAACAGATAAAACCAGATGATATGATAGACTTTTTTATAGACCATAAAATGAAAATACCTTGTATTTGTATTACTGATTCTGATCAGGATTTTCTGGAGGAAAAACTTATAAATTCGGGAATTATTTTCCAGCACCTTATTAAACCTGTTTCACTTAAGGAAATAATAAATGCTATTAATTTGTCAATTAGTTAATATTATATATTTTTTTCATAAAAAAAGCAATAAATGCTTGGTATTCTGATAGTTGAAGATGATAAGGACTTAAGGACAATGTTGAAAGTCTCACTTGGCAGGCGAAGATTTATTGTTCTTGAAGCTGAAAATGGTAAGGATGCCCTGTCACATTTCAAGCCTTCTGTGACCGACCTGGTAATCACTGACCTGATAATGCCTGAAGAAGATGGACTGAAAGTAATAATGAAGATGCGTGAACTGAAACCATCAATAAAGATTATTGCAATCTCGGGTGGAGGAAAAGCCGGCCCGGCCAGTTACCTTAACCTGGCAAAAGCACTGGGCGCTGATGCTATTTATTCAAAACCATTCAGCGTGAATGATATGATCATCAAAATAGAAGAATTGTTGGATATTGAACAAGAACAAAGAATATGAAGAAGCTGATCTTATCTGCCGTACTTATTTTTCTGATAACATCCCTTCATCTGAATTCACAGACTCTGTTAAAAAATTCAGAGATAACGGGTGTATGCTATGCCGGTAATAAGGTAAAGAAGATATATATCCCTCCACCAAAAAGTTTTCTTCAGAGAGAAACTATAAAGGGTAGAAGGGCTTCAATAAAACTCTATTATAGTGATGTCCCGGCATGGGCAAGAGCAGTTGTAAATCATGCTGCTTCAATTCTCGAATCCATACTACCTCCGGATCTGGAGATGACAGCCAGCATTGCAGCAGGAAGTATGACTTCAGGTGTTCTCGGTAATTCATCTACAGCAGCATTTGTTGACGGACGCGATATAAATGCATTCTATCCTGATGCATATTACCCCGTGGCACTTGCTGAAAAAATTTACGGAGAAGGTCTTAACCATGAAACGTCAGCCGATATTTATATAAACATTAATATTGATGTTGACTGGTATGTAGGTACAGATGGTAATACTCCAACAACACAATATGACCTTGTTACGGTTATTATTCATGAATTTATTCACGGTCTTGGTTTCTTTGACAGCATGTATGCAGATGCTTCAACAGGAATATGGGGAACAACAGATTATCGTCCTTTAATATATGATGTATTCCTGGAAAATTATGACGGTGAAAAGTTAATTGATACACTGTTATTCCCAAATCCTTCTTCTGAACTTAAAGAACAGATTA
Organism: uncultured Rikenellaceae bacterium; assembly: GCA_964584355.1. Classification (GTDB taxonomy): domain Bacteria; phylum Bacteroidota; class Bacteroidia; order Bacteroidales; family VadinHA17; genus LD21. The sequence continues at coordinate 8,072 of CAZOZU010000017.1, read as the reverse complement.
CCAGCGAAGGAGTCTATTTCAACGGCCCAGTAACGAAGAGTTGTAATTCCGGGAAAAGAGTTAAACTATATGCTCCTTCCACGTATGACGCCGGATCAAGTATTGCTCATCTTGATGAAGAATCTACAGATACAATTAATGCACTTATGACACCCTTTATTGACTGGGGGGAAGCTATACATGATCCGGGGCAACTTACAATGTCAATGCTGGGTGATATGGGCTGGATAAATACAAGAATAGTCCATGATAATCCTCCTGATACTGAAGAACATCTGACAGAAATTGAAATTACAGCATCAATTGTATCTGATACAACTTATTCCGATGATAATGTCGGACTGGTTTGGTCGTTCGATGAGTTTGCTACTTGCGATACCCTGTTTATGACTTCACCTCTTTCTGATGATAATTTCAGCGCCACAATACCGATTTCGTCCTTTGAGACAAAACTTGAGTACTATATGTTCGTGGAAGATTATTTTGAGAGATTGTATCGTTCTCCATCATATATTGAAGAGTATCGTTATAATGTTTATATTGGCCTGGATACTGTAAAACCAGAGATAACTCATACACCTGTAGATTACTATTTTGATAAGATCGATACTATCAGATTTGATGCTCAGGCTTCTGATAACCTGGGAATAGACACCGTTTATGTTGAATATAAAGTGAATGATGGAGCCAGCATGTTTGTCGGTCTTGAAGCTTCTGATGAATCTGAATTCAGTAATTCATTTTATGCTTCTTCCCTTTTACTTGAAGGAGGAGATTCTCTCTGTTACAGGATCATAGCTTATGATAAAGCCTCAGATGCTAACATGAACATGGTTCCGGCTGATGGGTTTTACTCGATCATGATAGAGGATATTAGTACGGTTGTTGATAATTATTCAACAGACTTTTCTGATGCAACTAATGATTTCTTCAATGTAGGATTTGAAATTACCAAACCTGATAATTTTTCAAATTACGGATTACACACAGAACATCCCTATGAAAGTCCTGACTCATCAGGAGCAGAACTGAATTTTTCAGCCATGCTCAGACATCCGGTAAAGTTTGATGCTAATGGCATGATAATCAGCTTTTCAGAACTGGTTCTTGTTGAACCGGGTGAGGATGGATCAGAATACGGGTCAGATGATTTCTACGATTATGTTGTGATTGAAAGTTCAGGAGACTATGGTAAAACATGGTATCCCTTGTTTGACGGATACGACTCCAGGCACATAGAATCATGGAAAACAGCCTATAATAGCTCTTTTGATAACATGAACTCAACATATATGGGTAAGGAGTCAATGATGATACAACATACTCTATTCCCCAAAACATCTTCGTATATCTCAGCGGGCGATACCATTCTTATTAGATTCAGACTTTACTCCGATCCATATGCAAACGGATGGGGCTGGGTTATTGAGGATTTCCATATAGGTCCCGTTATTGACCAGATCGAAAATACCGGATTTGAAACTGCTGTTGCATATCCCAATCCCGGAAAAGGATTGGTTATGGTGAAGAATCCGGAAAGAACAGGGGCGCCATTTAGATATGATATCTATAATTCTACAGGGGCAAGAATAGTGACAGGTCTGACCGACGGCAGTGAGGTAATGACAATAGATATTACTGATCAGCCGCAGGGACTATATTTGATTGTACTGTACAGGAACAATAGCAGGAGTATCATGAAATATGTCTTGTTAAAATAGTCAAATAAAGATCATTAACAGACAGAAAAATATTTTCACGTTGATAGTATGGTTTTTGTATGTTCTGATTCAGCTCATGTAAACCTTATCTATTGCCGGTTTATTTACATCCCAATATCAGAAAAATAGATTAATTTTGCGTGAATTATTGAATTCTGTAAAAACAGATTAAAATGGATATTATAACAAAAGTACTGGGACTCTTTCTGGGAAACAAGTATGAGCGGGACCTTAAGGAGCTTAATCCTTATGTAGAAAAGGTCCACATGGAATTTGAAAAACTCAGAAATATCTCAAATGACCAGTTAAGAGATAAGACCCTGGAATTGAAAAAAACAATTATTGATTATATAGAAGAAGACGAGAAAGAAATTAAATCTCTCAAAGAAAAGGCTGAAGGCGAAGAAGATATTTATCAAAAGGAGGAGATATATACACAGATTGATAAGTTGGAAAAGCAAATTGATGATAAGCTCGAAGAGATACTTAATCAGTCTGTTCCCGTAGCATTTGCTATAATGAAAGAAACAACCAGGAGATTCAAGGAAAACAGTACTCTTGAGGTGACAGCCATGCAATATGACAAGGATCTTGCAGCTACCAGGGAGAGCATAAATGTGAAAGGTGATAAGGCTTACTGGAATAACACTTGGATTGCAGGAGGAAATGAGATAATATGGGATATGGTACATTATGATGTACAGCTTATCGGTGGTGTTGCCCTGCATAAAGGGAAAATAGCCGAAATGGCCACAGGTGAGGGTAAGACTGTTGTTGCTACTCTGCCTGTTTTTTTAAATGCCCTGGCTGGCAGAGGTGTACACATAGTAACGGTTAACGATTATCTTTCAAAACGCGACTCGGAATGGATGGGTCCCATGTATGAATTTCATGGTCTGACAGTCGACTGTATTGATAAACACAAACCTAATTCTCCCGAGAGAAGAAAAGCCTACAACGCTGACGTCACTTTTGGTACTAACAATGAGTTTGGATTCGACTATCTCAGGGATAACATGGCAATAAATCCTGAAGACCTGGTCCAGCGTAAACACCATTATGCGATAGTTGACGAAGTTGACTCTGTGCTAATTGATGACGCCCGTACTCCCCTGATTATTTCGGGACCTACTGCTAAAAGTGACACAGAACAGTTCGATGAGCTTAAACCTAAGGTCGAAAAGCTTGTGGCTGCCCAGAAAAGACTTGTAACACAGATACTTGCAGATGCAAAACGATTGATTGCTGACGGTAATACAGAAGAAGGCGGAAAATTATTACTGAGAGCATTTAAAGGTCTTCCAAAAAACAATGCACTTATAAAATTCCTGAGTGAAGAGGGAAATAAGACACTGTTGCAGAAGACTGAAAACTTTTATATGCAAAACAATAGCAAGGATATGCCGAAAGTAACTGAAGAACTGTATTTTGTCATAGATGAAAAGGTGAATTCGATAGAACTGACAGAAAAAGGGCTGGACCTTATCTCTACTTCAGTTGAGGATGCAAGTTTCTTTATATTACCCGATGTGGGATCAAAAATAGCTGAACTGGAAAAATCAGAAGAAAATGACAGGGAGAAACTGAAGTTAAAAGATGAACTTTTACAGGATTATTCAGTAAAATCGGAAAGGGTTCATACAATGACTCAATTACTTAAAGCGTGGACCCTCTTTGATCGTGATGTGGAGTATGTTGTAATTGACAATAAGGTTAAGATAGTCGACGAACAGACAGGAAGAATACTGGAGGGTAGAAGATATTCTGACGGACTTCACCAGGCTATTGAAGCAAAAGAAAATGTTAAGGTTGAGGCTGCAACACAAACTTATGCCACCATAACACTTCAGAACTACTTCAGAATGTATCATAAACTTGCCGGGATGACAGGAACAGCAGAAACAGAGGCTGGAGAGTTCTGGAATATCTATAAACTCGATGTGGTTGTTATACCAACAAACAGAAAGGTTGTCAGAGACGACAGGGAAGACATTATCTACAAAACAAAGCGGGAGAAATATAATGCTGTCATTGATGAAATCTCAAAGATGATTCATAATGGAAGGCCGGTACTAGTTGGTACAACATCTGTTGAAATATCTGAATTACTGAGCAGGATGCTT
>CAZOZU010000017.1:0-4218 GCA_964584355.1 uncultured Rikenellaceae bacterium | reverse complement strand
TGCTTAAAATGAAGGGATTAAAACATAATGTACTTAATGCAAAATTGCATCAGAGAGAAGCGGACATTGTTGCTGAAGCAGGTAAGGCTGGTACAATTACAATAGCCACAAATATGGCAGGACGTGGAACCGATATAAAGCTTACCAACGAAGTTAAAGAAGCTGGCGGACTTGCAATTATTGGTACAGAAAGGCACGAATCACGCAGGGTGGACAGACAGTTGCGTGGAAGATCCGGAAGACAGGGAGACCCGGGCTCTTCACAGTTTTTTGTGTCACTCGAAGATGAATTAATGCGACTCTTCGGGTCGGAAAGAATTGCGGGAATAATGGATAGTCTGGGCCTGAAAGATGGTGAAATGATACAGCATTCAATGATCACAAAATCCATAGAAAGGGCACAGAAGAAAGTAGAGGAGAATAACTTCGGCATTCGTAAAAGACTGCTTGAATACGATGATGTAATGAACTCACAGAGAGAAGTCATCTATAAGAAACGCCGGCATGCTCTCCTCGGTGAAAGATTAAGTGTTGACGTTGCAAATTCAATGTATGATGTTACTGAAAGTGTTGTAGATACATATCATTCAGAAGGAGATTTCGAAGGCTTTGAATTTGACCTTATACGCTCATTTTCAATAGATTCGCCAGTGCCCTCACAGGAATTCTTGAAAATCAATGCCCAGGAAGTGACCGACGGGGTGTATTCAAAAGTTTTGGATACTTACAAACGAAAAGTTGAATCAATATCACAACAGGCATATCCTGTACTGAAAGATGTTTATGAGCGAATGTCGCATGTCTATGAAAATGTTGTTGTTCCCATTTCAGATGGTGTAAAGGTATATCAGGTAGTAACAAACCTGAAAGCCACGGCTGAATCAGAAGGAAAAGAACTGGCAAAGGCATATGAAAAGACTGTTGTTCTTGCAACAATAGATGAAGAATGGAAGGAACATCTTCGCGAAATGGATGAACTGAAACAATCTGTTCAGAATGCCACTTATGAGCAGAAAGATCCGCTTCTTATTTACAAATTTGAGTCTTTCGAATTGTTTAAGACAATGCTGGAAAAGGTAAATAAGGATGTTGTCAGCACTCTGATGAAGGGATATATTCCGACACAGGATCCGGAACAGGTTAAAGAAGCACAACGACGCAGACAGGTCGAAAACCTGAAAACATCAAAGAGCGATTTCTCACAATATGGAGCAGCAGGAGGGAGCCCTCAGGATAAAGACAGAAAAACTGAACCTGTAAGAGTCGATAAGAAAGTGGGAAGAAATGATCCTTGTCCCTGTGGTAGCGGGAAAAAATACAAACATTGCCATGGTGCTCCCCAGGCAGCAGGTGCTCCGGGAGCTAATCTACCCAGACCTGATAATGTTTAGTTACCGGATCTATCCGGCCTCTTCAACAGCTTTTTGTATTCTTGAATAAACTGTACGGTTTACCGGGACCAATGGTAACCGTAAATCATTGCTGCACAGATTCATAACGCTAAGAAATGCCTTTATGCCTGCAGGATTACCATCGGCAAACAACAATTCTATTATTTCCAGAAACTGAAACTGTATTTCACGGGCAGCTTTGAGATTATTCTTCAACAGATGATTTACCAATTCACTACATTGTGCCGGATAAGCATTTGCAAGTACCGAAATAACTCCTGCTCCTCCGGCTGCTATTATAGGCAGGGTAAGCGTGTCATCACCTGATATTACAAGGAAATTATCAGGTTTTCCTTTTATTATTCTCATTATATGAGCCAGATCACCGGAGGCTTCCTTGATAGCTACAATATTTTCACATTCGTGGGCAAGTTCAAGACATGTGTCAGAACTGATATTGCTGCATGTCCTTCCCGGAACATTGTAAATGATTACAGGTAACGAACTGCATGTTGCAATAGCCTTAAAATGCTGAAAAATACCCCGTTGACTCGGTTTATTATAATATGGGGCGACAGATAATATTCCGTCAACTCCTTCAAGATTCAATTCCCTTATTATATTTATTATTTCCTGTGTATTATTGCCTCCTATTCCTGCAACAACCGGTATTTTATTATCAATTGCTTCAACGATATATGATATCAGAGCCTGTCTTTCGTCCTTGCTAAGGGTAGAAGCCTCACCTGTAGTACCCATTGCAACAATATAATCAACTCCTCCTTCAATAACATAGTTAATAACACGGCCCATGGCGGCAAAATCAATACTTGAATCATTTTTGAAAGGTGTTACTATGGCCACACCAGTGCCTCTGAATCTTTTCATATCTGGATTTTGTCTGTTTAAACTGATTGTCCTGAATTTATCATTTCGAGGTAATGAACTACATGCGTAAGGTAATCACCGACAGAGACCGGTTTCTTTAGTTCAATCATAAGGTCGAAGGTATTACTACTTGTTTCTGAGTCGAAAAGTCCAACCTTAAAACTGGCTTTCGAAAGGGCGGAAATATAATATACAGGAAATAATTTTTCGAAATTTATATCTATTAATATATCAAACATTGTATTAATGAAATTTTCCACCTCTGTCGAATTCGGGATGTAGAAAAAACTGATCTCCTTACTGCGAATGCATGATAAGTATCTCAAAGCTGTATATTTATCCGGAAGTTCTTTGCCCGGGTAGTATCCAAGAATGGTCACTTTGATGTTCCTTTCATTCATCTTCTGATGAAATTCTGAAAGATTCACGAATTCTTCAGGTCTTGAGGCATCCCATATAATTCCGATATTCTTTATCCGGTTAATATTTGAGTAGAATACTTTTCTTTTAACCTTCCCGGCCTTTCTTGAAAGAATAGAATTACCAATTTTCAGTCTGATTTTCCTGAAGAGTTCCATAATGCAAACCTAATAGTTTTTTGCTAATGTAAACAGTTCAAAATTATTTATCTTCTCCGATTAATTTCAGGAATTCACTTTCGTTAACAAGAGGAATACCCAGTTTTAATGCTTTTTCTTTTTTAGAGGGGCCCATATCTTCTCCCGCCAGAACAAATGTTGTATTACCTGATAATGAAGTAGAATTCTTACCCCCGTTTTTTTCAATAATCTCTTTGTACTCTTCACGGGTATGCTCACTGAAGACACCCGATATAAGTATTGATTTTCCCTTCAGCCGATTACCAATATCAATTTTTTCACCCTCATCGGAAAACCTTAGACCATAGGATCTTAGACGACTTATTATTAGTGTATTATCCTTGTCAGCGAAGAATGAAATTATACTTGATGATATTTTAGGACCTATTTCGGGGATACTGTTTAATTCATCATTTGTAGCTTTCATCAGGTCATCTAATGACCTGAATTTTTCTGCGATGATTTTTGCAACAGTCTCCCCAACATGTCTTATGCCGAGAGCATACAGAACGCGGTTATATGGAACAGATGTTGAGTTCTTTATGCTGTTTATAATGTTTTTTGCTGATTTTTCACCCATCCGTTCCAGTGGGATTAGTTGTTCATCAGCAAGCTCATAGAGATCGGCATAATTACTTATCAGTTTATTATTAAAAAGAAGATCAACAGTCTCTTCTCCAAGACCATCAATGTTCATTGCCTTTCTGCTGATAAAATGTTCAATTCTTCCTTTTATTTGAGGGGGACAATGTAAATAATTTGGGCAGAAGTGATTTGCTTCTCCTTCTGTTCTTATCAGTGGAGTTCCACATTCCGGGCAGTATAAAATAAAGTCTATCTTCCGGCTATCTTCATTTCTTGAAGAATGATTAACTCCTACGATCTTTGGGATTATTTCTCCCCCTTTTTCCACATAGACCATATCATTAAGGTGCAAATCAAGTAGTTCTATCTGGTCGGCATTGTGTAATGTAGCCCTTTTTACTGTCGACCCTGCAAGAAATACCGGTTCAAGGTTAGCTACAGGTGTCACAGTACCGGTTCTGCCAACCTGATATGATACCGAGAGCAACCTTGTCAATACCTGTTCGGCCTTATATTTGTATGCTATTGCCCAGCGGGGAGATTTTGCCGTATAGCCAAGCTTAGCCTGCAGGGCCAGTGAGTTTACCTTTATTACCACGCCGTCTATATCGAATTGCAGGTTTTTCCTGTGTGATTCCCAGTGATTAATGAATCCGATTATTTCCTCAAGATTCCTGCAAAGTCTAATACTGTCGGGGACCTTAAAACCCCATTTAATTGCTTCAGCCAGATTATCATAATGAGTTTCATGAGGC
>CAZOZU010000016.1:0-13983 GCA_964584355.1 uncultured Rikenellaceae bacterium | reverse complement strand
TGTTAGAAGTGTACTTAGAGACAGTCCGCCAATAACCGTTATTGCGAAAGATGCACCTATTACCGAAACGAATTCAGCTTTGCCCATGGCCAGGGGAAGCATGGCTATCACTGTTGTGGAAGCTGTTATAAGTATCGGCCTGATTCTTGCAAGACCTGCCGACATTAATGCTCTTGAGCGACGGTAACCTCGTTTTCTCAGGATTTTGGTATAATCGATAAGAATAATACCATTATTGACAACTACACCCAGCAGGATCAGAAATCCTGTAAGAGTATTTGCATTCAGAAGCGAATTACCTGTAAGTATAAGTGCAACAAGAGATCCCAATGCAGCAAGGGGAATACTGAAAAGAAGAACAAATGGGATGACAAGGGATTCAAATACAGCTGCCAGGATCATATAAATAAGGATAAAGGCAATACCTATTAGTTTATAAAAGTCTTTAAACTGGTCCTCTTCATGTATTACTTCAACTCCGATACCTGGTGGAATATTTAACCCTGCAACCACTGATTCGACTTCAATCCTTGCTGTTTCCAGGAGGTCTTTATCAGATCTTATTTCGTCATTAAAATAGTATGTTACGGTGACTCTCTTTTCCTGGTTTTCCCTGTGAATATTACCTGATCCCCATGCAAATATTATTTCAGCCAGCTCTTCCATTTCCATTACAGCACCTCCCGAATTGCTTACCTCCAAATGTCTGAGGTCATCAATTGTCTTTTCATCGCTTTTTGCCAGGATATCTTCTTCAGCATATTTGATTATTATATCGTAGCTTTCTGTACCCTGTCTGAATATTGCACCCGAAGAATATTCATTTCCGAGGGATGCCAGAGCTGATGACAGACCCATAAGAGTTATATTGTTTCTTCCGATATAATCCATATCAAAATAGAGTTGTACTTCGGGTTTATTATCCTGGATATTCAGATTAACCTTTTCAACGGGTGTAAGATCCTCAATATAGGTTTTAATATCATCGGCCAGGTCTCTCATCTGTTCGAAGTTCTGTCCCTTAATGATCACGCTTTCACTTTGTTCCCCCATGCCAAGCATATTCATGAATCCGGCTCCGGGATTCATTGTTTCACCACCTCCACCGGAAGTAAATCCGCCACCCGTAGATACTTCGTCCATATTTATTTCGGCAGAAGGGATATTCTTAGTCCTTTCCTGGATATCGTTTTTAATTTCAGGAAGACTTCTTTTACTCTTTTTATCCCAGTCTTCAGGCAGATTTATTGTCACAGTAGCCTGTTCCTCCTCTATACGGCTGACAATATCCTCTTTCTCAGGTAATGAGGAGAGTCTTGATTCTATTTCGGCTACAACTGCATCAGTCTTCTCAAGGGTTGATCCCGAAGGCATTGTTACACTTAATCTGAAATCCGGGGTATTTACTTCCTGTGTAGTACTCAGGCTTAACGTCAGGCTTATTAAAAGTGCAGCAAAAAAAACTGTTAATGTGCCTATAATTGTTAAAGCAGGTTTTCGCATGCTTGATTTCAGAATAAGATGATATCCCTGGATCAGCCTGTCGTGAATTGAAAGTTTTTTAAATATTTCCGACTTGCCTCCGGAACTTCCTGAAAGCAGGAAATTGGTAGCCATCGGGATAAAGAGAAGTGCAACCGCTAGCGAGACCAGCAATGTTGATATTATTGAAACGCCAATGTTCTTTCCAATTATCTTTATGAGGAAATTTGAAGAAAAGATAAAGGGAAAGAAAACCATTATGGTTGTTAGTGTAGATGCAAAAATTGCCTTCCACACCTCGGTTGTACCCTGTTTAACGGAGGTTCTGTAATCCATGCCGGTTCCTGCAAGCCGGTAGGTATTCTCAAGTACCACCACGGAATTATCAACAAGCATCCCTATCGCAAGAGCCACGCCGACAAGAGTCAGACTATTAATTGTAATATCATAGGCATAAAAGAAATTGAATGCTGCATATACTGAAATAGGTATGGCAATAGCAATAATTGTAACCAGCCTGAAATTCCTCAGAAAGAACCAGAGAATTATAACTGCCAACAGGGCACCTGCAATGGCAAGTTTGATTATCTGATCGATATTCTCCTCCATCGTTTCGGCACTATTGTACTGTACCACAATATTGACTCCTGCAGGAGCAAGTGTCTTATTGAGTTCATTTACCTGGTCAAGAGCATCGTGTGAGAGCTTAATGAGATTAGCCTGATTATCATTTACCAGGTTGATGGTTACAGCATCCATCCCGTTTACCCTGCTGTAGGATGTCTCTTTCCTTACACCATAAAATATTTCGGCAATATCCCTGAGCAGAACAGGCCCCTCCTGTTTCACTATGATACTGCCAATATCTTTAACATCGGTATACTCAGAAGTTATATTTACGAAAAACTCATTACTGCCGTCAACAACTTTTCCTGCAAGGGTTTTTTCACTGCCATTGTTGTTAAGCAGTGTCCTGACCTGGCCCATTGTGATTCCCATGGCATTACAAGCCTTTTCGTTAAGACGGACCTCAATTGAATTCTGCTGACCTCCATAAACCTGAACACCTGCAATACCATCGATATTTTCGAATTTGGTTTTGATCTCTCTGTCAGCGATATTTCTTATCCTGTCAACTCCACCTTCGCCTCTCACCTGAAGCGACATGAACTGGTTTGTGAGTTGTTCAAGATCTATCTTAATAACATTGACAATAAAATCATCGGGTATTGAGTTCCTGACAATATCTATTTTCTCCTGAAGTTTCAGGTAGGCATATTTTAGGTCGGTATTCTGATTATAATATATTACTATTGTTCCAAACCGGGAGGAAATATTCGATTCTATCTTTTCAATACCTTCAAGTGTTCCGGAGGCCCCCTCAAGAGGTATAATCGCCTGTGTTTCAATATATGACGGATCCATTTCAAGAGGAGTGCCTACCTGGATTATCAATGCCGGAAGCTCGGCATTCGGTATCAGTTCCAATGACAAATTTTTATAAGAGATGAAACCGAGCATAGCCAGCCCGATAAACAACATGCTAATAAGGATCTTTCTTTTTAATATGAAATCCATCTCTCTCTTAAAAATTATAAACTATCAACAGTAACTATCCTTTTACCTCTTGCAAATCTGCTGAAAGTATCAAATACCCAGTAAACACAGGGAATTACCACGAGGGTTAAAAGAGTTGATGTGAAGAGTCCTCCTATAACTGCAAGGGCCATAGGAGCTCTCAGCGATGCACTTTCTCCTATTCCTATTGTAAGAGGCAGCAAGGCCAGAATAGTTGTTATACTTGTCATCAGAATGGGTCTGATACGTTGTGATCCTGCAAGTATTATTGCCTCTTTTTTGTCCATACCCCCTTCCCTAAGCTGGTTTATCCTGTCGATTAATATTATTGCATTATTTACTGCAATGCCGCCAAGCATTATTATCCCGATATAAGCCATCATATTCAGGCTTTTACCAAGAAAAAAGAATGTGAGTATTGTCCCAATACCTGCAAGAGGAATGGTGAGCATAATGATAAAAGGCTGTACTAAAGACTCAAATTGAGCAGCCAGTACCATGAATACAAGTACAAGAGACAGAATAAGGGCAAATGAGAGATTTGACATTGATTCCTTTCTTTTAAGCTCTTCTCCGGTAAATTCCATCTTATAATCAACCGGAAGGGTAACCTCTTGCAGTGCTGATCCGGCCTCTTTTATCACTTTGTCGAAGGCAATTCCCGGTCTGACCATTGCATATACATAACATGTTCTCGACTGGTTTCTTCTTGTTATCTCCCTGGGACTTATAACTGTACTTATGTCAGCCAGTTCGCTCAGCGGTATCTTAATATTCCCGGCGGTTATCATCAGATCACGTAACTGATTAAGGGAAATATCTTCGAGTTTGATGGTTATATCCTTCATTTCACCATTTTTCTCAAAGCTGCCGGCTGAAGCTCCTTCGAGATAATTTTTAACCTGACTGATAACATTCTCGACTGTAACGTTATAATAGCTCGTTTTAAAACGATCAATAACGACTTCAACTTCAGGTGTTCCTTCGTCAAGTGATGTTGTTATATTATAGAGACCGGAATTCTTTTCCAGTATTACTTTTGATTCATTAAGTACTCTTTCGAGGTCAGTAAAATCTTCTCCCGAGATCTCAAGTGCAAATGGTGATTCTGTTGTTCCCAGTGATGTCTGAAGAGCTGTTTCATCTCTTGTGAAACTCACTTCCAGGTCTGGAATGGTTTTCAGGTAAGTTTCAATCTGGGCTAAGACATTTTCGGTTTCTTTTATATATTCATCTTTAAGTACCACTTTCAGTGAAGCTCTGTTTTCACCTTTTACGGTTGAACCCTGATTCAGGGTTGAATTATTATCCTTACCAGTTTGGGAGTATATCATTTTCAGCTTATTACCAAGTATTCCCTGTATTATTTCTTCTATTCCGTCAGTCGTGCTGAAAGTCCTTTGCAGGCTGGTTCCCTCCGGCAGCTTTAAATTAATAGTAAACCCTGCTGTTTCTGCTTTAGGCATAAATTCATTGCCCAGGCGTGGTATCAATAATGCAGTTAAACCCAGCAGAATGATTGAAAGGATTATAACTATATTCCTTTTCTCAACGATTTTTTCTAGAATCGGGGTATACCAGTTAAACTTTATTGGAGCATTTATTTCGATTTTTTTTCTCCTGTCAGAAAAAAATGTTGCAACAAGCATTGGTATAACCAGCATTGCCACCACCAGTGATGAAAGCAGTGAAAAGGCTACTGTCCAGGCCTGGTCTTTGAACATTTCACTGGAAGCACCATGAAGATATACTATTGGAAGAAAGACAACAATTGTGGTAATTGTTGATGCTGTAATTGCTGCACCTACCTGGCCCGTACCTGTTATTATTGACTCTTTGAATGGCATCCCTTCCTCACGATTGCGTGTAATATTCTCAAGCACAACTATTGCATTATCAACCAGCATGCCGGCTCCCAATGCGAGCCCTCCGAGAGTCATTATGTTGATTGTCAGGTGATTAAAATACATCAAATTGAAGGTGGCAATAATAGAAACAGGTATTGCTATGCTGATGACCAGGGTTGTCCCTATTCTCCGGAGAAAGACATATAAAATGATAATTGCAAGCAGAATACCGATGATAAGTGTGTTCTTTACTTCACTGATAGCATTGTTTATATATGTACCCTGATCGGTTACTTTAATAAATTCATAACCGGGTAATGCTTTACCGAGAGATTCAAACTCCGTATCAAGGCTTTCAACAACATCCACAGTATTTAATTTTGGCTCCTTATAGATTAACAATCCAATACATTTCTCTCCATTTATTGTGACTATGTTTTCCGGTTCCTTATTTGCGAATAGAACATTAGCCACATCGCGCAGGTAAACAGGAATCCTTTCCGACGGCTGAGTTGCTTCAGAGCCGGAAGGTAAAGCAGTGCCATTTGTTGACGGCTGTTTAAAACCGACAATAATATTTTGAAGGTCTTCAAGGTCCTCAAGTACACTAACTCCTTTAATAATATATTTGGTACCCATATCTACTATTGAACCGCCTGATACATTTCTGTTGTAATTGTTTACCTGTGAAGCTATAACATCGACTGTAAGACCGAATGACTCAAGAAGATATTTGTTTGTTTCAATGAGCACCTCACTCTCTTCTTTTCCGGCAAGTTGTACATCAGCCACACCTTCAATTCTTATCAGCTCATTACGTATGTAGTTTTCAGCTGTTTGTCTGAGTTCATCTATATTCGTAATACGATCATTTTTAAATCCAACGATCATCACAGGTGTTGCATTTGGGTCATACTGAGAGATGGTAAAATCTTCAAGATCAGAATTTTGACTGAATGAATTAAGCTCTTTCTGGAGATCGAGAAATGCTTCATCCATATCCTTGTTCCAGCTGTATTCCACTGTTATGCTTGCTGATCCTGCACGAGATACAGAAGATATCTGAACAACACTGCTCTGGCGGATTGCCAGTGATTCGATCTGGTCGACATAATTCTTTTCTATCTCTTCCGGCGGTTTTTCTCCGGCAGTAAGCTCAATATAGATTTTGGGATTATTGAGATCAGGAAAGAGATCGGTACCGAGTTTGCCAAATGATATGAATCCCAGCAGAACAATGCCCAGCATCAGCATAAGCACGGTAACAGGATATTTTACAGCAAATCGCGCAATTGCATCCATAACTGTTAGTTGATTATTTTCACTTTAGACTTGTTACCCAGGGTCTCAAAACCTCCTGTTACAATACGCTCATTATTTGAAAGCCCGTTGGTTACCTCAATTTCAGTTATGTTCTCCAGTCCTGTTTCTATAATCCTTTCATCGGCAATACCCCTGTCAATAACAAACACGGTTTTGCCTCTCTGACGGGAGAGAATTAATTTTTTTGGAATTACAATTACTGAATCCTTATGGTTTGTAACAATATCCGCTTTTACGAACATGCCCGGGCGAAGCAGGTAATCGTGATTATTAATTGAGACAGTACCCTTGAAAGTTCGTGTATCGGCATTTATCGCAGGCGATAATTGTGTTACAGTTCCTATGATTGTATCTTCAGGGATTGTGTAATTTGTCAGTTTGACAATCTGGCCCGGTTTAATAACAGAAATATATTTTTCAGGTAACTGCACATCCATATACATGGTTTGGTAATCCATGATCTTTGTAATAGGAACACCAGTTTCGATTTGTATGCCCTGAGTATAATAGGGGAGATCAACAATAACACCGTTAATTGGAGCAACGATCTTTGTTTTTTCAAGCTGCAGTCTTGAATTAATCACAGTTGTCTTTGCATTTTCATAGTTGATCTCTGCAGTTTTCAGCTCTTTTTGTGTAACACCTCCTTTTTCGTACAATGATTCCTGCTTCCTGAGCTCCGATTCCATCAGTTCGAGGTTCAGCTGGTTTGTCTCCATCTGTACTGAATTGACATATTCTTCATCCTCTAGTCTGGCAATCAGATCACCGGTTTTAACCTTATCACCCAACTGCCAGGTTTTACCTGTACGTGGATTTTTTTCAAGGAAATAAGTAGCGGGGATTTTCGACTTAAGTTCTATTTCACCTTTTGGGAAAGCTGTTCCGGTTGTATTAACGAATTCTTCAATCGTCTTAAGTTTTATCTCTTCAACTGAGACCGGAATCTCGACATCTGCAGACAGGTTCTGATCCTGGTTACGACAACCTGATATTGCAAATATTAAAACCGTAAATACAATTATATTCTTTTTCATTTTTATAAATATTTTTATTCATCCAAGGTCATTACCGGTGAAACCGGTTCTTTCGTCTCAAAGTCATAAAGTGTCTGAATTTTAAGATTCAACAACTCCAGTTTATAGGAGATCAGCGAGTTGGTATACGAAAGTTTTGTTTCCGACAGCTGGTTCTGAAAGATATTGAGATCCATACCTGTGAGATCCCCGTTTTTATATCTTTCAAGATTCAGATCATATGTCAGTTGAGCATTGATAACATTCTGACGGGCTATCTCGATCTGATTTTGCAGATTAATAAGGTTTCTATATACTTTCCTGATGCTGAGTATTATATTATTTTGTTCTTCCTCGAGGGATATATTTGCGGATTCTATTGATGCTTCAGAGGCTTTAATACGTGATTTTCTCTCTCCCCAATCCCATAAGGGTATTGTAAGGGAAAACATAATACTTTCATTATCGGTGGGATTTTCATATACATTGCCGAATTTTTCATTATCGCCGAAAAGACCGACAGAAAGACCCAGATTACCTTTAAATTCATTTAGTGATTTGGTCTGGATCAGATCAAATTCAGTAGATTCAATATTTATTTCTCTTTGTCTGAGCTCCATCCTGTTTGCCAATCCCTGATCAATAGCAAAAGCCACATCAATATTTATAGTATCGACCTCAACGTTGGGAAGAACAATAAAGTCGTCAAAAAGACTCATTCCAATCATTATCTTGAATTCATCCTTGGCATTCTCAAGAGAAACCTGCTTGTTTTCAAAGTCCGATCTTGCTGTAGCAAGGTTCAATTCAGCCTGGTACATTTCTTCCTGCGGAGAGATACCTGCCTCAACCTTATTTTTAGAAACTTCATAACTCTGTTGCATATTCAGGTAAGCCTGTTGTGCTATTTCAAGGCTTTGTTGTTGCTGGTAAACATAATAAAAACCCTGGCTTACCTGGTTCTCAAGCGATAGAAGCTGAATGGCATAGTTTAACTTTGAATTCTCAACAGCTAATTCAAGTTCCCTGAGCTGAAGCTTTGTTCTGTTATAGGTAAAGAAAGGCTGGTCAATGTTGAGCGAAAGATTGTTGCTGAATCCTTTTGTGGTTTGGTCGGTGTATTCACTGTAAGAGTCGGTATATCCGAACCTGTTTGTAAGTGAGACTCTTGCATCAGTCAGTACAATTGGCTGTGATATGGTGAAGAGGCCATAACTTTCTGTTGTCTGTGTTGAATTCCACTTGGATATCAGCTCATTGAAAGTCCGGTTCTGACTATATACTATCGGATTTATTGAAAGGGAGAAATTAGATTTCAATGAGGCTTTCTGTGCATTAAGATTCTCCTGACTTCTCATCAGGCTAAGCCTGGTTTTCTGCATCGTCGGACTGTTTGATTCAGCAATTCTCACTGCCCCATCGAGGGTAAGTCCGTCTTGCGAAAGGGCGCTTAATGTGCTGAATAACAGTAGAATGCCGCTCAAAAAGATTGTAACTGAAATTTTGGATGATACTTTCATTATAATATTATATTATGTTTCAACTTTATCTAACCTTTACCCATTTTACTGCATCTCCCAGTACCAGTCTTCCTGACGACTGGTTTGTAAGTTCTACCTTGGCACTATCGGAAGAGATATAATAACGTCCCATGTTATACCATCCGCCCTCGGCATTTTCAAAATTTACTGATATTTCCTCCGTACCCTCATCATGATATATTCTATAATGTATATCCTTGTAAAAATCTTCTCTCCTTTGTGCAGCCTGAGGAGGTGGAGGTGCATTCGGCCCTGATCGTACTGTCATTCTTCTTTCACGTGCCTTGCCGATATAACAATAGATATCATAATAGCCCGGTTCTTCAACAGGTGTTGTCCATGTTACTGAAAGATCTCCAGTACTGCTACCTGTATAAACTGCCGATAAAACATATTTACCATAGTAGGTAGAATTGACAACCGGCTGCCAGTAACCCGGACGGTCCCAGACACGTACCTGTTGATAAATATCGCCTCTGTTATTCTCAATACCAAGGATTTTCTTCAGAAGACCAACGGATCTCTGTATACCTGTATTGAAACCAGCTTCCTCGTTATCCACAATAAATTCACCGGGAGCAGATAACAGGGGAGAGGAATTCATCAATTTTTCACCGGCCGATTCTTCAATTCTTGTTCTGGATCTTTTTATTTCATTTATCGGAAGGTTTATCTCTCCGGGTATATTTTTTGCATAAAGGCTATTTATCAGCATGGCACGGGGTTCTGTGTCAAGGATGATAGTAATCTTTTTAGTTTCATCCGGGCCAAGCAATATTATCCCGGATATGTCATTTGTCTCCATACCCCTGCCTTGCATTGTAATATTAAAAGCTTCTCCGCCGGACATGATTTCCATTCGGCGACCACCGCCTCCCTGCCCCCCTGTTCTAAAGGCAATATTGAATAATCCTGAAACGGACTCGGGATTTGTTGCGATAAAAGTAACTCTGTATCTTACCCTGTCGCCGGTTACTATTTCGCTGGCCTGAAGGTCGGTAAAGAGAAATCCGGGTTGTTCTTTTTCATTATACCATTCTTCCAGATAAGGGTAAAAATTGAAACCGAATCTCTTGTTGAAATCATCGTTTAAGGTTAAAATGTCTGTTTTATTAAAACGGTTTTCGTTTAAATAATCCTGGAACCATTGGTTAAATTCGTTGATCCCTGCTTTTGCCCTTAGAAGATTGAACAGATAGTCACCCTTTAGCGTAATCAACAGCCTTATTGTATCCACTGAAGGATTCATTGCCAGGATATCCCTGAAACTTGCTGACCTGAGGATCAGGTTTGTTCTGTCCATATCGGAAAGTCCTCCCATAAATGATCTGAAATTATTCTGATCAGGTAAATTGACTTTTTGCAGATGAGATTCAAAAACAGAATTTATAACCGGATATTCCATGGAATAGAAATTGTTTCTGAAGTAATAGAAACTTGGTCCGAGCCGATAACGTGTAGGTTCATTTATTGCAACACCGTTCCTGTACCGGAAGTTTTCCCCTGAAATAAAAGTATTCCTGATAAAGTCATTGAGTAATCTAACCTGCAGTTCTTTATCGGTAGTGACCTGGTTGTTTCTTTCCATTCTTTTCTTATTGCGAATGAACCGTTTATGAAAACCCGAATTACGGGTTGTGGATAGTTTTTCGGGAAGCAGAACCATTGCAGGCTGTACCTCCGCCCTGGTCTGTGTATTCATTCTGGGCAGGGAATAAAACTGAACAGGTACTTCAACAAGACTGAGTGTCTTAAAAGGATATTCAGTGGAGAAATTTATTTCCAGGTCTCTCATGATACCCTCAACTAAAAATGATAATGTGTCTTTTAATTCTGAAAGGTCCTTTTTATAATAATCATGTCCCGGGAAATAATGTGTGATATACTTAATTGTATCAATCGAAAGCGTATCTGATCTGTAATCACCAATAACGAGTGTCAGGCCTGTGAGAGAAGATTCAGGGATAAATACATAATAACCGTTTTCCTGCTTCATGATTCCCTGAGATACCGGTTTAAGTCCATCAGCTGGTTTAACACGTAAGGTGTAGTTGGTAAAATCAACCTTTATTCTTACCGGATTGGACGGATAATAATTGAGATTGGGCACAGGATACCAATGACTCTCAGGGATTAATAATACATAATCACTTTTCAGGAATGTCTGCCTCTTATTGACATTGAGCATAGCTATCTGATACGGACGCTCTTTAAGGTTATCAATATAATCGGGATAACAGAAAGACTCGTCAATTGAGCCTGAATAAAAAATTACCAGGCTGTCAGATTCTCCGTGGCCAAGAGGTTCCCATGGCTCTATTTCAATAATATGATTTATCTTATTGAAAGGAAGATTTTTACCCTCAGAGATTATTTCAGTTATGTTAAGATATGGATTCAGGGAGAAAATATATTTGTTGATATCTTCTTTGTTATCATTCACAAATTTCAATCCGGCAGATGCAGTAAATGAATTTCCTTCGTGGTTTAGTTCAATTTCAGCATCAGTAAGAGTGACAAAATCACTGTTTTCGTATTGCTGGTTGGTTTCAATTACAACGGCTTTTTCATCGATATCCGTTTTATATATGGAATATGTATTATAACCACATATTGCTGCTCCTGTTATAAACAGGAACATAAATATATAACTCAGGCCGGAAAGAAATCTTGATTGAGGTAATCGCTTAAATATCACGATAGTAGCCATAACAAATGCCATACCGAGAAAGAAATAAAACAACCGCTGGTTCAGGATAAGATCACTATTATCAAAACCAATGACACCTGATTTAAATACCGGAAGGCCGAAGGCCATATAATCAAAGATAAACCCTGCTCTATGCCAGAGCCAGAACATATCAAGAGCTGCAATTCCAAGTAAAAGCAGAAAAGTAATAGCCTGGTTCCTGATTACAGACATCAGCATAAAAGCAAAACCAAGACTGAATATTATTGTGGGCACACATATTATCAGCAGGTACCAGATATATGACATCCAGTCGACTGACATACTTTTTGATATTATGTTTATTGTCAAGCCGATAAGAAGGATAATTAGATCGAGGCCTATAAAAAGTCTGAGGATTCCCAGCGTTTTACCAATTACATATTCAAAATTTGTCATTGAACGCGTATAGAGGACCTCATTTGTGTCGATCTTCTTATCTCTTTTAAGGAAATCCGCAGAAAGAAATATAACAACAATAGCCTGGCCGATATTTAATATGTACAGATTAAGCAATGGCAGGGATGATGGGATAGATACCAATTCCCAGTCTTCATCCCCTATTGGTGAGTAGATGGCTATATTCATAATAGTCAGTATGAAGAGTGCACCGATAGCAAAAAGCCTGAAAAACCAGCTTCTCCTCAGTATTGTTGCTTCATACTTTGCTACAGTTCTTATGTTATGAAAGGGTCCCATTCTCTTGTTCCGGATCTCATTCAATTAATTCAGCATGCATTTTATGTTCCATGTAATATACATAAGCATCTTCAATATTCGGAATAATTTCTGTTGATTCGAATTCAGGAGTATCTTCAGAAACAACCTGTACTTCCCAGCCCGATTCAACAGGGATTGTGGAAATTATATCATACCGTTCTTTAACAATTTCATATTCAAGAGGTGTAAGATTTAATTTAAAGACGTGACCTTCGGCGTGTTTAATAAGTCTTTCGGGGGGACCTTTAAAAACAACCTCACCCCGGTTCAGTAGTGCCATTCCCTGGCATGTTGAAGAAATATCTCCGACGATATGTGTGGAAAGAATTATTGTTACGTCATTCTGACTAAGCTGGGATAGTATATTTCGAAATCTTATTCTCTCATCAGGATCGAGCCCTGTTGTAGGTTCGTCAACGACAATTATTTTTGGATTAGCGATCAGGGCTTGTGCAATACCCAGACGTCTTTTCATCCCACCCGATAATTTTTTTGCCGGACGGTCACGTGCCTCCAGCAGACCCACCTGATCGAGAAGTCTGTCAACCTCATGCAGCCTCTCTTTTCTATTTTTCAATCCTGCAAGTGATCCTGAATAATCGAGAAACTCCCATGTTTTGAGTGATGTAAAAAATCTGAAATCCTGAGGCAGGTAACCAAGCTGGCTTCGAAGCTCCTTCCTGTGTTTTTGAATATCCCTGCCATCCATCAGGACAACACCTGATGTGGGTTTCATCAGTGTGACAATTATTCTCATAAGGCTTGATTTCCCGGCACCATTGGGGCCCAGAAGCCCAAACATACCCTTGCCGAATTCAAGATAGATCTCTTTTAATGCATGGTTGCCGTTAGGATATATTTTATTCAATCCCTGAATCTCAATTTTCATTCTGCCAGAAAGATGTTAAGAAATTAATTGAATATTTCTATATATTAAAGACGTAATTTCTTTTAAATGCTGCTTAATAAATCATAATATTATTTTATTTCCTTATCAGTTTTATTGTATTTATCCGGAGTTCATTTGTGATAAAAAATAATTAACAAAAAGATCATAAAGAATAACGCTAAGGTATAAAGGAATTATGTTGATATAGCCTTGTTCTAAACAAATTCATACTTTTGTAAGTTAAAAATTCTCAAAAGTGACATTTTTAATTAATAAAAGAAAGATAATAAATGATCCTGTTTATGGATTCATAAATATTCCGGGTGATTTTATTTTTGATCTTATTGAGCATCCCTGGTTTCAACGACTGAGGAATATCAAACAGCTTGGTCTTACAAGCTTTGTCTATCCCGGCGCTACTCATAGCAGGTTTCAGCATTGCCTGGGAGCATTACACCTTATGGATAATGCCTTGAGAACTCTTAAAAACAAAGGTGTCAAAATCAAACCGGAAGAAGAAGAAGCTGTTTTAATTGCGATACTATTGCATGATGCTGGTCATGGTCCTTTTTCTCACGCACTCGAGAACTCCATAATAAATGGTATTACTCACGAGGATCTATCCCTGCTTTTGATAGAGAAAATCAATGAAACTTATAACGGGAAACTCGATCTCGCGTTAGAGATTTTCAAAGGAACGTACCACAGAAAGTTTTTACATGAACTTATTGCAGGCCAGATAGATATGGACAGGCTGGACTATTTGCGGAGAGACAGTTTCTTTACAGGTGTTATTGAGGGATCAGTTGGTTCCGACCGGATCATACGGATGCTTAATGTTGTTGACGACAGCCTTGTA
>CAZOZU010000015.1:6004-14271 GCA_964584355.1 uncultured Rikenellaceae bacterium | reverse complement strand
GTCTCCACGGGCGCTTATAACCACACGTTCTCCATCAGGAGATGGATTCACTTCGGTTATTCTCTCGGATGCATCTTTAAGCACTTTTCTGTCAGCTTCATAATCATCAGCTATATAGATATTTACCTTTTCTATATCACGTGTTTTTGCGTCCATTTTATATATTGAACCTCCATTCTCGAATACAATATGTGTTTTGTCGGATGAAGGAAACTTGATATCATATGTATCAAAATTTGTTACTTTTTCCGTTTCGCCGGTGACAGTATTATAGACGAACATATTCATTATCCTGTCTCTGTCGGACAGAAAGAAAATCTCCTCCCCTATCCACATCGGGATAATATCCTGGGCATTGTTATCAGTAATTTTTTCAACATTTCCGGATTCAAAATCATATATCCTTATATCATCGGCCATGCCTCCCTCATAATATTTCCATGTTCTGAACTCACGAAAGACCCAGTTAAATGCCAGCTTTTTTCCATCTTCGGAATAAGAGCAAAATCCGCTTTTCGACAGAGGCAATTCCTTCGACATTCCACCTTCAACAGGAACTGTAAACAACTGTCCGAGAAAAGCACTGAAAGAGTTTCTTCGTGATCTGTATACAATATTTTCCCCATCATTTGTCCATGTCATCACAATATTGTTAGGCCCCATTCTGTCGCCTATATCATCACGACTAAGTGTAGCGGTATATGTAAGTCTCTTCGGAGTTCCACCCTCCCCCGGAATCAGGAAAACCTCAGTATTGCCATCATACTGACCTGTAAATGCAATATATTTTCCATCAGGAGAAAACCTGGGAAACATCTCATAACCAATATCTGTTGTTAACTTACGGGCAACGCCACCACTGCTGTTAACAGTATAAAGGTCGCCGGCATAGCTGAATACGATCTTATCTCCACAAATTGCGGGAAATCTTAACAGTCTTGTTTCTTTCTGGGTATAAGCTGTAAAGCATACAGCCAATAACATTAACGATAACTTAAATTTAAGATTCATAGAAGGATATTTTAATTAGGAATTGTACAACAATATAATAATAAAAACCAGAAACCTTAACCAGTAAAAAAATATAATAAATGAAGTTTCTTTGCTATAAATAATTTCTTACATACTTATTCAGAAAAGGCTGTCACTCCCGGGCCAGGTATATTCCCTGATAACCTCCGGAGTATTTCTGTTTGCTGTTCTGTCATTTACCAACGGACCTATTGTATGAGCCTTAAGGACATTTGAAGAACAGGGTTTAAGCATTTCTAAAGCTCTGGCTGGAGAGACAGTAATATCTATCCATTTCTTTTCATCCGACCGGTTAAGAATTACCGGCATACGTTTTTTTGAATTATGAACCTCAGCCATTAATGTATTAGCTTCGGTGGTTATAATTGAAAAAGTCTTAAGAGTTTCTGAGTCAGAGTCAGGTTTCCATTCGCTATACAGCCCGGCCAACGTAATAATATCATTGTCGGACCTGTAGACATACCATGGTATTTTCCGTTTGCCCACATGCTGCCATTCATAATAACCTTTGACCGGTATTATACATCTTTTTTCTTTAAATGATGATGAAAATGAGGGTTTGGAATCAATGGTTTCTGCTCTGGCATTGAATGTCTTATATCTTATTGATTCAGCATCTTCCACACTCCTGGTCCATGATGGTATTAGCCCCCACTTCAATAAACTTATAGTCGATGGTCTTTCAGAGCATACAGCCGGAATAACAGGTAGTCCGAATGCATGATAATAATAGCTTGGTTCATACCGGTATTTATCAGGGAATGAGATACCATATCTCTCTTCAAGTTCTTCCTTGACAAGGTTTACATTAACAGAGAAACACATTATTCAGATGGTATTGAAGCAGTAATATCAGTATTAAGTGGTGCAGGCAGTGAATAATCAAACAGGTCATATTCTCCGGTTATTTTAAGACGTGATATTACCCTGTACATCATCCTGTTAACGTAAGTATGTATTTCAGGACCATTCCATGTACTGGAGTTAAAGAGAATAACCCATGCTGTGCCGTCAGGTTGACGTTTCATCATTGCTGCGCTGCCGGGGAATGAACCTGTTCTCCACCATGTTCCGTTAGCGATAGCTGCTTTCCATCCTATTGGAGCAAGTCCGTTACTGTTATCAGTCATTATCTGGATACTCTCACGAGTAAGTATATCCTCTTTTGTATCTAATCCGTCAACAGCGAGCAGGAAGCGAAGAAGGTCAGGTGCAGTACCCAGCCATTCTCCTGCACCACCAAGGGCTTCAATATCATTGCCTCCGTAAACCGGAGATACCAATTCATTAGTGCCATAAATTGATGGCTTTGGAGGGACGTCTGAAGGTGAATGGTACGTAACCTCATATGGAGCCTTCAGTGACTGTAAGTTACGACCTGGCACCATGTCATATAAGCCCAGTGGTTCGAGAATAGCTGTCCTGCAATATTCCTCGTATGGCATTCCCGTAACCTCTTCTATTACAAGGCCGAGGATGCTGTATCCAAGATTTGAATAAGCTCTTCCTTTCCCGGGTGTAAAATGAAGTCTTTTATCAAGAGCAAACCTTATTATTGTTTTTGTATCAACCGGAGGTTTCATTCCCATATGGTCAGCCACCACAAGAGGCATAAACATATGATCTCCCCACCGTTGGGTCCAACCCCCTCTGTGACTCAGCAAATGTGCAACAGTAATACTATAAGCTCTCTTATCCCTGGGATTGCTAAAATAAGGATCATCAAGAATTGCATCAGGTCCGAAGACCCTGTTATTAAGTTTTAATTTACCCTCCTCCGCCAGTTTCATAACAGCGACAGCTGTAATAAGCTTCGAAATGCTTGCTATCCGGAATTTATGATATGGCTGAATCTCTTCTCCTGATGTTGTATCGGAATAACCAAATCCCCTGGCATAAACCAGTCTACCATCCATCGAAACAGCAACTGAAGCGCCTGTAATGGACCACTTACGCATGAAATAGCGAATAGTGTTTTCTGCCGGGGCAAACTCCTTTCCAGAAGAATATATGTTGGAAAGTCTTGCATTTCCCGGCATAATTTTATAAGCAGCATTACTGCTTCTTTCTATTGCTCCCGGATTATAGCTCACAGTAGAAGCCAGGAGCATTATCAATAGTATTTTCTTATTTCCCGACAAAACAGAAAAATATTTTCCAGGACAAAAATAATAAGTATTCTGTATATGAAAATGAGAAAATTACATTATTTATCAAGAAGATATATTATGTTTCAACAATATGCAAGCTAAAAAGGGAACAGACAGCTATACCGGATTTCGTTCAAAGAATTAACTTTGTAATCACGATGTCAACAAAAAAGTCATTTAAGAACCTGTTGCTCCTGACAGTTTTACTACTTGTATCTGTCAGTGTATTGCCACAACAGGTAAAGATTGTTGAGATCGATACCTCAGAGTATCTTCCTCTTTTTGCCACCGGTGCTCTCGAATATAACCTTATGATTGCTGCTTCAGAGGGTTACTATACAGAAATCGAAAGAATGATCTTAATGGGAGCCGATATTGAGAATATGACATCAGAAGGAGCTACTCCTCTTATTTTAGCGGCTTCGAACAATAGGACTGAAGCTGTTAATGTCCTTCTTTATTATGATGCAGATGTGAACAAGATCACAAACATATATGAGACTCCCCTTCTAATAGCTGTCAGGAATCAGAATTTCGAAATTGCGGAAAACCTTATTAGACATGGTGCTGATGTAAACTTCCAGGATAAACATGGGGCTTCACCACTTCACCACGCATCAATATACGGCTATTTATTTATCGCTGATCTTCTTTTATATTATGATGCTGAGATTGACAATAAAGATTTTGATGGAACCACTCCACTAATGGCCTCTATCTGGGCAGGCTTTGCTGATATTGCTGATCTTCTTATCCAGAGTGGTGCAAATATGGAAGCAAGAGATAATGACGGATTTACTCCGTTTCTTATAGCAGCACAAAATGGTGACACACTCATAATGAATATTTTAAAAGAAAAGGGTGTTGATATTTATGAACAGAACAAATACAGGTGGAATGCATTGGATCTTGCTATCAGAGCAGATCAGTCAGAGGCGGCAGAAATACTCATTAAAAACGGTAACAAATGGATTGACTCTGATAGAAAAGCCATTAATCCATATAATATCGCGATAAGATATGGCAGGAAAAACATTATTGAGCTCCTTGAAAAAAATGGATTCTCGGTTAGCAACAAGCTTGAGATAGACCAACTGGCAGTATCAGTATCATTTAAGTCGGATTTCAGGGATATATATACAGGTATCAGTTTTGCCTTTAAAGAACCTCTACGAAACCTTGGATTTATTACAGGCTATGACACCAAATTATGGTATACAAGGGTTCTGGTTAAAGAGAGCGATCTTGTATATTACCAGTACTTTGATAAGAGTTCAATAGTGTATGCAGGAGTCTTTAAAGATTTTCGACTCACCGACAATATGTATAAGAGTAACATTTATTTATCTTCGTCATTATCGGCCGCCTATGCATTTGGGAATAAGTTCAAAGGTACTTTAATCAACCCTGATAACAGTTTTAAAGTGATCCCGGCTATAGGGTTCAAATGGATAATAAAATACAATATCACCCTGGTCTCTGGTCTTGAATTCATGAATACAGATTTTCATAAAATTGGTCCGGTATGGGGACGATTCGGAGTCTCCTATAATTTCTTTTTTGACAATGAGAGAGCACCTGTAAAAACAATCAAATGGTATTGAATAGAGTTATAGTATTATTAAGAAAAACAATGTTCTTTATTATGCTGGTGTTTTTTTTCTCCTGCGAAAAGCCGGTGACAGGATTCATTAATTGTTCGCAATGCAGATCATATGAGCCTGTTAAAGCAGTACTTAAGATTAAGCTTGGTGCTGATATTCAAACAGCGACAGTTAATATTTACGAAGGTAACCTTGAAGACGGTATTCTATATGAATCATTTATTACATCATCAGACAATGCTACCAGAGAAGTACCATTAAACAAGAAATACACTCTGACAGCTGTTTACTCATTAGATGCAGAATATATAGTTGTGAATTCTGTGTCACCTCGAGTTATATATGACGAAGACTCATGTGACGAGCCATGCTATTATATTTATGATAATGTTGTTAATCTGAGATTAAAATATACCAGGTAACCAGATGAAAACCAGAATTATTCCAAAGAATTTCTTAAAATTTGCCTATTATCGTTTATTAGGTTTCTTTAACTTTCTCAGTGAGCTTGTAAGACCTTCAAAAATTACTGATTATAAGGCAATTCCTATTATCATCAATAACTTTAACAGGCTCGACTCAGTAAAAAAGCTGATAGAGAGTCTTGAAAAAAGAGGATATACAAATATTTATATAATAGATAATCTATCAACCTATCCTCCCCAGCTTAAGTATTACGACAACTGTAAATACCCGGTTTTCAGGCTTGAAAAGAACCTGGGGAAGAATGCATTATGGCTATCACGTATTTACAAAAGGTTCAAGAATGACTTTTTCGTTTATTCCGATTCGGATATAGTCCCTGTGGAAGAGTGTCCGGATGATTTCCTGCTGGTATTTCTAAAGATACTGAAGAGTCATAGATTTGCCCAGAAGGTAGGATTTTCATTAAAAATTGATGACCTCCCTGACTGTTATTCTATGAAGGAAGATGTAGTTTCATATGAACAATTCTTTTATAAATACAAGGTAAGTGATCTCCTTTACTGGGCTCCTATTGATACTACTTTTGCTTTATACAGACCAAGAGCAAAGCGTCGGCATGCAAATTACAACATTGAGATGTACCGTACAGCCTATCCTTATATGGCCCGACATTTACCATGGTATATCGACAGTGAAAATCCTGATGAAGAGAGTCTTTTCTTTTTAAAGCAAAAACTTGTCGGAACCGCCTGGTCGAGAAAACTCAAGGAAGAACTTGCAGGAAACCATAGCGTATCCTGATGCTGTTAATCAATCAATTTTAACATTAAAATATTTTTTCAAGCCGTATATCTGAATAAAGGTCCATTGCGCCGTTGAGCCGTTGAGCCGTTGAGCCGTTGCACCATTTCACCATTCTGTTTATATTTGCCTCACACATTTAAAACTCTTATCCCCATGGAAACCTCATTCTTTGACTCAAATCTTTTCAGCTATGGCATACTGCCATTGTTAATATTCCTTGCCCGCATATGTGATGTTTCACTTGGTACCATGCGAATAATATTTATCTCAAAAGGCAGAAAAAGTATCGCACCAATCCTTGGTTTCTTTGAGGTTCTTATCTGGATCATAGCGATAAGTAAAATAATGCAGAACCTTGATAATTATATCAATTATTTTGCTTATGCCGGAGGTTTTGCAACCGGTAATTATGTTGGAATGATTATAGAAGAAAGGCTTGCACTCGGCATCCAGATGATACGAGTATTCAGTCACTTTGACGAACCTGATCTTGTAAACATTCTTAACAGCCATGGTTATGGGGCCACAAGCGTTGAAGCACATGGGGCGAAAGAAAAAATACATCTAATTTATGCTATTGTTCAGCGACATGAGCTGAAAGAGGTTCTGGATATTATAAATAACGTTAATCCACATGCGTTCTATACAATAGAAGATATAAAGTTGGTGAATGAAGGCATTTTCCCGCCTAAGAAAACCGGCGCAGGGATACCACTCGGGAATGTGATGAGACAATGGAGAAAAGGAAAGTAATGTTATTGCGGATTTTGAGGAACGAAGTGACGACATCCCGACATGCTGAAGGATGAAGCATCGTCGGGAGCGGATTGCAGATGTTAAGATATATTTTTAGTTTTACAACATATTAATAAGAAGATCATGGAAAATTTCAAAAGTCACCCATTATACCGCAGGCACAACCTCGACAGTGCAATGAGCTCATTATGGAATTTTTACAGGACGAGATTTGTTGTACTTTTCATTGCTTCCCTGGTCATGTCATTAATTATGCAGCTTATATCAGCTACCATTGATTTCAGTGAACTGACCTATATGACAGATCCTGTTGAGATGCTGAATAAGGTGAAAGATTTTATCTGGCCAATAATTATTGTCTCACTGTTAAACCTTTTTTTTACGGCAATCCTTAATTATTATATTATTTATAATCCTGTTGACAGTGACGAGACAATCATTGTATCATCTTATAAAGCATTGAAATATTTTATACCCTATCTAATTATAATAGTACTTTTCACGTTTTTCGGATCGTTCGCCCTGATGCTGGGACTCTTTGCATTGATCATCGGGATCTTTTTTGTTGCACTCTACATGTTTCTTCTATACCTGTTCTTTTTACCTGTACTTATGGTAGAGGGGCCAAATATCGGGAATGCAATAAGCCGCTCCTTTAAACTGGTTCATAAAGGATTCTGGTTAAATATGGGATGGACGGCTGTCTTTATTCTCATCCTTATTGTACTCTCATTAATACTTTCAATGCTTATAATGATCCCATTCTCCGGTAGTTTCTTAAAAGTTCTTGCAGATCCTGCACAAGCATCAGGTATTACTAACTTTACTACCAATCCGCTCTATATAGTACTTGGTGCCCTGGCTAATGCAATTGTCTTCCCTCTGTTACCTGTTTTCGGGACTATTCTCTATTTTAACGGTCGTGCAAAAGAGGAAGAGGGTACAGAAACAGAAACAGGCAAGTTGCCGGAACCTGGAGACGACGATCCTGATAAAATAAAAGTTGAAGATCTTTATGCCAAGCCTCTGCCTGAGGAAAATAACCGGGAATAATACTACATTTCGTTTTCACCCTTTATGTAACCGAAATTGGCCAGTATACCTCCGTCAACATAAAGAATATGCCCGTTCACAAAATCGGCAGCTTTTGATGCAAGGAAAAGTGCTGCATATGCAACATCTTCCGGCTTACCCCATCTGGCTGCCGGAGTGCGGGTCATCACCAGATCATTGAATGGGTGAGCATCCTCACGAATCGGAGCTGTTTGTGCAGTTTCAATATATCCTGGACCAATACCATTAATCTGAATATTATATTTTGCCCATTCACAAGTCATATTCTGAGTAAGAAGTTTAAGACCACCTTTGGCTGAAGCATAGGCAGATACTGAATTCCTCCCATAAACACTCATCATCGAGCACATATTGATGATCTTACCGTATCTTTTTTCAATCATGCCGGGGGCTACACGTTTTGAGACAATAAACGGTGCCA
>CAZOZU010000015.1:0-5994 GCA_964584355.1 uncultured Rikenellaceae bacterium | reverse complement strand
TGATAAGAATATCAATGTCACATACATTTTTCTCTATTTCAGATATCCCCCTGTCAACATCTTTTTCGACAGTTACATCGAACTTCAGTGTATAAACATCCAGTCCTTGTCTGTTAAACTCAGCCTTACAACTATCCAGTTTTTCGTCAACAATGTCATTGACACATATTTTTGCTCCGGCTTTCGCCAGTACCAAACCTATTGCAAGACCTATTCCATGGGTTCCGCCTGTAACCAGGGCTACTTTTCCGGTAAGATCAAATAAATCTTTCATATATTTCTTTTCTCAGTGGTACTCTGTGCCTCCTCTGTGGGCCTCTGTGTAATAATAATTATAAGAACTTTCACTGAGAACCACAGAGGAGACACAGAGAGACACAAAATATTAATTATTTAAGTGTGTCAGGATATCTGACATCCATATCACCGTAATCGAGATTCTCTCCCGCCATTCCCCAGATAAAGGTATAGTTTGAGGTACCGGCAGCACTGTGAATGCTCCACGAAGGAGAGAGTACAGCCTGTTCATTCTTCATCCAGACATGACGTGTCTCATCCGGATCTCCCATAAAGTGACAAACAGCCTGTTTCGCTGGTATTTCAAAATAAAAATAGGCTTCCATCCGCCTGTTGTGAGTATGAACAGGCATTGTGTTCCAGACACTTCCCGGTTTAAGTTCAGTCATACCCATCTGCATCTGGCATGTAGGTAAAATACTATTAACCAGCAACTTATTTATTGTACGGTGATTTGACTCCTCCATGGTTCCTAATACAACAATTTCAGCATTATCAAGAGTCACCTTTTTTGAAGGGTATTTATGATGTGCAGGGGCTGAATTAATATACAGCTTTGCCGGTTTGTGCGGATCAGCCGACCTGAAAACAACCTCTTTAACCTCCCTGCCTAAATATAATGCTTCTTTATATTCAAGTTCATAAGCCCCTTCCGAAGTTTCAATTATTCCCTTTCCTCCTACATTTATTATACCCATTTCCCGTCTCTCAAGGAAATAGCCGGATTTAAGATCATCAGTCGATTCAAGCACAAGAGATTTATTTACCGGCATTGCTCCTCCTACCATATAACGGTCATATAATGAGTAAACCAGCAAAATATCATCGGTGTCAAAAATCTTTTCAATCAGGAATTCCTTCCTTATCTTCTCAGTGTCATAATTTTTAAAATCAACAGGATGTGAGGCGTATCGGAGATCTACTTTCATATATAGGTTTCTATTTATTTGTGTCTTTAATACAGATAATAACGTATTAAACAAAAATACAATCTTTGGCCGGATAGACAATTAACAATTGAGCCTTTTTAACCTGAGTACGAACTTTCATTTTCATATCCTATTGAAATTTTTAAGAATGGAAGGAAAATATTTTTTCGTTATCGTTAACGGAAAAATATTGCTATATTGCAAAATTGACCAGTGTAACCAAAATCTTTTCACACATGAAGACTTTCATTCATGAAGATTTCCTCCTAAGCAACAGAACAGCAAAAAGATTATACCATGAATACTCAGGAAATCAACCTGTAATTGATTTCCACTGCCATCTGTCACCTGCAATGATAGCAGATAACCGCCAGTTTAAAAACCTCACACAGGCATGGCTTGAAGGCGACCATTACAAGTGGCGTGCAATGAGAATAAATGGTATAAATGAGAAATACTGTACAGGGAATGCTTCTGATCATGATAAGTTCATTAAATGGGCTGAAACAGTACCGGCAGCTGTCGGTAATCCTCTATTTCACTGGACACACCTGGAGCTTGCAAGATACTTTGGAATCCTTGAACTACTTTCACCATCGACAGCAGAAGAAATTTATGAGAAGGCAAATGCACTGCTTCAAACAAAAGAATATAGTATCAGAGGGTTGTTAAGAATGATGAATGTAGAAATTGTATGTACTACTGACGATCCGGCTGACACTCTTGAATATCATAAAAAACTAATAGACTCATTTGAGATAACCGTATTGCCTGCTTTCCGGCCCGATAACCTTATCAAAACTGAAGATCCTATCAAATTCAGGGCTTATATTGAAAAACTCGGAGAGGCTTGTGATAAAGAAATAAAAAGCTTCGGGGAGCTTGTTGAAATGGTCGACAAAAGACACAAGTTTTTTCATGACATGGGTTCAAGGTTATCGGATCATGGTCTTAACCGTTTTTATTTTGCCCCATACACTGCTGTAGAGGCTGACAAAATATTTAATAAACTGCTCAACGGTAAATTACCATCCTGCGAAGAAACTGAAAAATACCGAACAGCTATAATGACCGAGTTATGTCGTATGAATCACAGGAGGGGCTGGACACAACAATTTCATGCAGGTGCAATCAGAAATAACAGTCAACGTATGTTCCGGTTAATGGGACCCGATACCGGATGGGATTCAATCGGGGCTCCCCAGGATGCTCTTAAAATGTCGCGGTTTCTTAACAGCCTTGATGAAACAGACCAGCTTGCGAAGAGCATCCTATATAATCTAAATCCCTCTGACAATGAGGTATTTATAACCATGGCCGGCAATTTCAACGATGGATCAACACCCGCAAAAGTCCAGTATGGTGCTGCATGGTGGTTCCTTGACCAGATGAACGGGATGAAAAAACATTTGAGGGATCTTTCATCCCTGGGGCTCCTGAGAAGATTTGTCGGAATGGTAACCGATTCCAGGAGCTTTCTCTCCTACCCCCGCCATGAATATTTCAGGCGCCTGGTGTGCAATTATATTGGTGAAGAGGTTGAAAAAGGATTCATACCTGATGATGATGAACTGCTGAAACCTTTAATAGAAGGAGTATCATATAGAAATGCAAAGGAGTATTTTGGATTTAATCACTCTGGCCCTGTTTAAGCGATGCCTGCTCACCTATAGAAGAGCTAATTCATTTTATATGCAATAAATTATAGTATTAGAAAAACATGAATGAACTGAATCTTAAAAATAAAATAGCTGTAATTACCGGAGGTGCCGGAGTGATATGCTCAGAGATGGCAAGATCACTGGCTGCACATGGAGTGAAAACAGTTATTATAGGCCGCAATAAAGACAGAGCTGTATCAACAGCTTCAGAAATTGAAAAAGAATACGGTGTGTCTTCTATTGGTATTTCAGCTGATGTCCTTGACAGAAGTACCCTGGAAGCAGCAAAGAGAGAGGCAAACAATAAGTTTGGCACTGTGGATATTCTAATAAATGGAGCAGGCGGCAACTCGCCTGATGCCACTACAAATGTCGAAAAAATAGAGGGAGATGAAAATCCTGAAGATACTTTCTTCGGTCTCAAACTTGAAGGTTTTGACAAAGTGTTTGACCTGAATTTCAAGGGAACCCTTATTCCATCAATGGTGTTTGGTGAAGATATGGTTAAGAAGAAAGAAGGTGTGATAATAAATATCTCTTCAATGAATTCATACCGGCCACTTACAAAAATTGCTGCGTATTCTGCAGCAAAAGCCGCTGTTAATAATTTTACCCAGTGGCTTGCGGTACATTTCTCCAAAACAGGAGTCAGGGTAAATGCAATTGCTCCCGGCTTTTTTCTTACAAAACAAAACAGGTTCCTCCTGGTTGATGAAGAAACCGGAGAACCAACAGCCAGAGGAAAGAAAATCATAAATAACACTCCCATGGAAAAATACGGAACACCTGAGGAACTAACAGGAACTTTACTATATCTCGCTTCAGATATGTCGAAGTTTGTTACAGGTGTGGTAATACCTGTTGATGGAGGATTCAGTGCGTACAGCGGAGTGTGAGGAGTGATGATTGATGATTTATAATTAGCTATTATTATATTAAAATATTGATTAACAATGATATACTATCAGTCAGGTTCACCAGAAACAGTGGTAAGTGCTGCTGGTCTCGAATACGGGCTCTATTCTGCCCTTGTTAAACTTGGCAGGAAGAAAAAGGTACTTGTCATTCCTCCCGACTTTACGCGGTTTCATTCAAGGGCAGGAGACATTACTGCTCTCCTTTACAACTATTATAAAAAGAGGCTTAAGGATATTCTACCGGCTTTAGGCACACATGCCCCAATGACGGATATACAAATCAGCCAGATGTTCAAAGGAGTACCAAAAGATCTCTTTCGTATACATGACTGGAGAAAGGATGTGGTAACTGTAGGTACAGTTCCCGGAGAATATATTTCAGAAATCACTAACGGTGATCTGGATTATACATGGCCTGCCCAACTCAACAACATGGTTTACAATGGGGATCATGATTTGATACTTTCTGTTGGTCAGGTAGTTCCACATGAAGTTGCAGGAATGGCAAATTATAATAAGAATCTTTTTGTCGGAACAGGCGGTGCGGAAAGTATTAACAAAAGCCATTTTGTGGGTGCTGTATATGGTATAGAAAAAATCCTGGGAAAAACTGACAATCCTGTAAGAGCAATGCTAAATTATGCATCAGCACATTTTACTAGTTACCTGCCTGTTGTATATATACATACTGTTATAGGTTATGATGAATCAGGCAGTTTGGTGATCCGTGGTTTATATATTGGTGATGATGAAGAGGTATTCAGACTGGCTGCTGAATTATCACTAAAAGTTAATTTTACTCTATTCGATAAGCCATTGAAGAAGGTTGTAGTATATCTTGATCCTTCAGAATTCAAGAGCACATGGCTTGGAAACAAAAGTATTTACAGAACCCGTATGGCAATGGCTGACAATAGTGAACTGATCGTCATTGCCCCCGGCCTGAAAGAATTCGGTGAGGATAAAGAGATTGACAGGCTCATAAGAAAATACGGCTATTTCGGAACACCAGCCACACTTGAAGCACTGAAAGATAACGAGGATCTCAGAAATAACCTAAGTGCTGCTGCCCATCTGATCCATGGAAGTACTGAAGGAAGATTCTCAGTAACATATTGTCCCGGTTATCTGACAAAAAAAGAAATTGAGTCCGTTGGATTTAATTATGCCCGGTTGGATGAGATAACCGACAAATATAATCCGGAAAAACTGAAAGATGGTTTTAACAAACTGGATAACGGAGAGGAAATATTTTACATTCCAAATCCTGCTGTTGGCCTTTGGAGCTCTAAAGAGAGACTTATTTAATTATATATTTTTTTTATGATGATTCAATGGGGTATCATTGGTTGCGGAAAAGTAACAGAGGTTAAGAGCGGACCTGCATTCAATAAGGTAACAAATTCACAGATTATAGCAGTAATGAGAAGAAATGCCTCACTTGCTGAAGATTATGCAAGAAGACATAAAATACCAAAATTTTATAGTGACGCTGAAGACCTTTTTAATGATCCGGAGATAAATGCTGTATATGTCGCAACACCTCCTGACAGTCACGCAGAGTATGCAATAAGAGCACTTAAATCCGGGAGACCTGTATATATCGAAAAGCCAATGGCTTTAAATTACGATGAATGTGTATCAATAATTAAAGCATCAGAAAAATACAAATTGCCGGTATTTGTGGCTTATTACCGACGGACTCTTCCTGGTTTCCTGAAGATTAAGGAACTTATTGAAAATGACTCAATAGGAAAAGTAAGATTTGTAAACCTACAACTTTATAATAGCCTCTCAGAAGAAGAAAAGAGTGGTAAATTACCATGGAGAGTCATTCCTGAAAAAGCAGGGGGAGGCCATTTCTTTGATCTCGCCTCACATCAGCTCGATTATCTCGATTTTTTATTTGGACCTGTCCAAAAAGTAAAATCGATGGCACTTAACCAGGCCGGATTGTATAAAGCAGAAGATTTTGTGTCGACAAGTTTTCTTTTTCACGATAATATTATGGCAACAGGAACATGGTGCTTCAGTGTTTCACCTGAAAGCACAAGAGATTCCCTCGAGATTTTTGGAGAAAGAGGAATGATAAGCAGTTCCACCTTTACCTTCGAACCAATAATTCTGCTAAATGATAAAGGACAATATGAATTTCGTAATGAAAGACCTGAAAATGTACAATACTACCTT
>CAZOZU010000014.1:4724-14474 GCA_964584355.1 uncultured Rikenellaceae bacterium | reverse complement strand
AAGGCTAAATATTTTATTGATAATTATTTTCCTGTTCCTGATAAGTTCATGTGGAGAGAAATGGCTGGAAGTAAGGCCAAAAGATTCTGTCGATCAATATTCGCTGGCAAATGAAGATGGTATAAACGCTATACTTATAGGAGCCTATTCAATGCTTGATGGCATATCCTATCCAGGCCCCGCCACCTGGGGTGCTGCATCATCAAACTGGTTATATGGATCTATAAGAGGTCTGGAAGCAAATAAAGGAACTGATGCGGGTGATTCAGATTTTTGGATGAATTCTATACAAGTTTTTATAGATGTTCCTACAAATGGTTACCTAAATTCAAAATGGGAATCGATCTATGAATCGGTTTCAAGATGCAACAGTGTAGTTCTGGTTACCAGACAAGCACTTAAGGATGGTACAATTTCGCAGGACAAGGCTGACTTGTTTCTGAGGCAGGCGAGAGTACTTCGCGGGTGGTATCATTTTGAGGCATGGCGTATGTGGAAAATGATCCCTTATATTGATGAAAATACAGGCCCCGAACAAGTTTCAAATACACAGGATATTCGTGATAAAATAATCGCCGATCTGCAGGAAGGCACATTATTACCGGATGACATGGGTGCAATAGGAAGATTTAACAGTACTGTCTCCAAAGTGTTACTGGCCAAAGCATTAATGCAGTTGTACCATGATTATGACCAGGCCCTGACTCTTCTTTCTGATGTAAAGGTAAATGGCACTAAGCCTGATGGCTCTGCTATCGGACTGGCTCCTACATTTGGTGAGATTTTCGATATTGAAAACCGGAATGGGATCGAATCTGTTTATACTGTTCAGTATTCAGTTAATGACGGTTCGGCAGGCTGGAATGGTGGCTATGGTGAAGTACTGAATTTTCCATATAAATCAGGTGAATCACCGGCAGGTTGCTGCAGTTTTTTCCAGCCTACCCAGGAATTTGTAAATTCTTTCAGAACATCAGGTGGTCTGCCATTGCTCGACTTTAGCTATAATTCCGATCCTGTTATCAGTGACCAGGGATTGAAACCTTCTGATCCGTTTACTGAAGATGACGGAGAACTTGATCCGCGACTTGACTGGTCAGTAGGGCGAAGGGGAATACCTTACTGGGACTGGGGTGAACACACAGGATCAGACTGGGTGCGTGATCAGTCTTATGCCGGGCCCTACAGTCCTAAAAAACAGGTCTATAAGAAATCTCAGGAAGGAATATTGACGGAGACCAGTAGCTGGACATCCGGATTTACTGCAAACGGATACCGTATGATACGTTATGCTGATGTTCTCCTTTTACTTGCAGAGTGCCAGATAGAGACAGACGACTTAGTTGGTGCTCTTGCCAACATTAATGCTGTAAGGGCGAGAGCTGCAAATCCGGATGGCTTTGTCAAAGAGGCTGACGGAATTACTCCTGCAGCTAATTACCAGATCTCAGAATATCCTTTCTTCCCTGATGCTGACTATGCAAGAAAAGCACTCTATTTGGAGAGAAAACTGGAACTGGGACAGGAAGGCCACAGATGGTTCGACCTTAACAGGTGGGGAATCACAGTGACAGAACTTAACAGGGTTCTTGCTTATGAAACAACAACTCCATGGGGTTCAAGGTCTATGTATCTGCAAGGTAGCGCTGTTGTCGGGACTGAGGATGTAACCTATCCGATTCCCCAGAAACAAATAGATACCAGCGATGGAAGGCTGGTTCAGAATAGATAATATTTATTTGTAAATTTCGGGAATGGAAAAGAGAGGATTTACTGATACTGTAATCCTGGCAGATGGAAGCTTCCCGAAACATGAAATTCCTCTGAATATTCTGCAAAATGCTTCACAGATAATATGTTGCGACGGTGCAGCCCGGTCACTTATTGAATTCGGACTTGAACCTATGGCTATCGTGGGTGACTGTGATTCACTTACTCCAGGTATTCTTAGCAAATACAGCGACAGGATATTCAAAGACACAGAACAGGAGACCAATGATCTGACCAAGGCAGTAAGATGGTGTTCCGAAAGAGGATATAATAATATTGTCATCCTTGGAGCAACCGGGAAACGTGAAGATCATACCCTTGGCAATATCTCACTTCTTGCTGAATATGTACAGTTCATTAATGTTAAGATGATCACGGATACAGGGATCTTTTACCCTGTTACAAAGAGTGCAAAATTCAAGTCATTACCAGGGCAGCAGGTCTCTGTCTTTTCTATAAATCCTGAAACAGAAATATCTTCATCCGGCTTATTGTATCCTCTTAAAAAAAGAAAACTCAGGAACTGGTGGGAAGCTACACTCAATGAAGCAACCGGGGATTATTTTGAGTTGGAGTTCGAAAAAGGACAGGTTATAGTATTTATAGCGTTTTGACCCGGGGGTGTCATTTACCCGCAGGTATTTCCTCCTTCACCAGGGTTATCAGCTGCACCCTGCTCCTCACATTTGTTTTTATATAGATCCTGTGAGTATGATCCTTAACTGTCTGTAAGCTTATAAAGAGCTTGTCGGCGATCTCCTTGTTACTGAGGCCATTACATATTTCACGAACAATATCCGTCTCACGGGGAGAGACTTCATACTTAAGACAGAAATCCTCGAACGACAAATCTTTACCTTGTTCTTCGCTCAGTGATGAAATCATTGTACCATAAGAGAAATAAACCGGGAAAAATGAATTACCGGCAAAAAAAGCAAGAATAAAACCAAGCTGTATGTATACAGATATTGAATACAATAGTAGCGGAACACACTGTAAGAACATAATAATTATTATCCCAGTGGCAATTGTCCGTCGGTCATAAGCATGAATAAATGACTTTCCTTTCTTTGGCCAAAATATTAAAAATGCAGCAATTGAAGAATAAAAGAGATACATACTGATATAATAATATCGAATAAGTATCTCAGAATCAGGTACTTTTTCATGTGTTATAAGATAACCCAGTGCAATGATTATTGTAAAATTGATCAGCAGGAACCAGAAGAGATGGTGGTTATTATATTTCCTTCCCGATATTTCACCGGAGAATCGTATCAGCATGAGCCAGGCAAAAACCAGGAATGGAAGACCAAGTAATAATGAAATATTTGAAAACCTTGTAATCAGGTTTTGTTCAATATAGGGTGAGAGGAAAGCTTTTATCAGTACCTGCCCCCATATTCCGTAAAAACCGAAAGTGAAAATAAAGACAAGAAAATATAAAAGGGAAGAAAAAATTTCAGTCCTGTACCTGGTTCTTAGTCTTGAAGCAAGGACTATACTTCCTGCTGCAAGAGCAACTGAGAGAATAAAAACAGTTAAAACCAGGTACTGGAGCATAATAATATAAAGGTAAAAAAATCCTGTTAACAGGTATAAAAAGTATTCACTACTTAAGTATTGTACACACTACTAAAGTAGGAAAATAAAAAATCACTACTATAGTATGCAATCCATCTGATTTACCGGGTTTACATTTGCTTCAGAAACTAATTGCAGTATTAATTAAATATTTATAGAAAATGGAAGAAACAAGAGAATACACACTAAAACCGACATTCGGTAACAGTTTTGGAACAGGCTTGAAGGTAATGGGCGACAATTTTATAAGGCTTCTTCTGATCGTTATAATTTTAGCTATAGTATCAGCTCCTCTGAGGATGCTTAATCTTAAGTTCGATGTAGGCGATTTTCACAGGGGACCATGGGAATGGATGGGTCATATGGACTCTGTTTTTAACTGGGCTTCTTTAGGGATGCTTGCAGCCTTTTTCGGACTTTTATCTTTGCTTTTTGCATTCTTTGTACTACCTGTTTTTGAATATGGTAAAGATATGACCTTTGTTCAGGCTGTAAGGAAGATAAAACCGGATTTTGAAACACTGATTAGAGGATTCTGGGAAAACTATCTTCATATTGTCCTGGCGAACCTGCTTGTTACTGCACTTATTGTCCTGGGATGTTTTGCACTTTTGATCCCGGGTATAATAATAGCCTGCAGGTTGGTATTTGTATCATATATCGTGATGGATAAAAAGCTTGATCCCATTGAAGCAGTAGAACTTAGCTGGAAGCTTACCCGTGGACACGGCTGGAGGATCTTTGCAATGGGATTTGTCTCCTTCTTTATCATATTATTCGGGATAATATTATTTATTGTAGGCGTATTCCCTGCCATCATGTGGGTTTCAAGTTCATTTGCAACTCTTTACCAGTCAGTACTGCTTGA
Organism: uncultured Rikenellaceae bacterium; assembly: GCA_964584355.1. Lineage (GTDB taxonomy): Bacteria > Bacteroidota > Bacteroidia > Bacteroidales > VadinHA17 > LD21. Next base: position 10,252 of record CAZOZU010000014.1, on the reverse strand, counting down.
AAAAGAGAAACCTGCAGAACCTGCTGTGGCATAATAAAGGCATTCAGTTTTCTTTCTTAATATGTTTTCACCTGCCGTGAGCTTTTACTAGTTCCGGCAGGTTTTTTGTGGTAATTAGTAAGAAAAAAACATTGTATAACTTTTGAAAATAAAACCTAACTTTATTTTAATTGAAAACAACCTTCCTTATGTTAAGGATCATTTGGACAGGAATATTCATAATTGTCAGTTTATCAGGCTATTCTCAACAGATCCGGGGAATAGTACTGGATGAAAACACATCCCAGCCCCTTGTTAATGTCAGCGTTTTTTTCAATGGCACTACTGTTGGAACCAAGACCGATAGTAACGGTAAGTTTCAAATTTATATTCCGGGAAACCAAAAACTACCATTAGCTGTGAGTGCAATTGGGTATAATTCATTTATACTGGAAGAATACTCTACTGGTAAGATGATTAAAATTTTATTAATCCCAAGGATATATGAACTTGATGAGGTCATCATAACCTCGAAAATGACATGGAGAGAAAAATCGGTTAGAAATCAATATTTAGATATTTTCAGAAAGCAATTTCTGGGTGAAACAGTTAATGCCTATACCTGTAAAATACTTAATGAAAGTGCCCTGGTATTCAGCTACAACAATAATGGGAATCTTTTAACAGCATATTCAGCAAGACCTCTGGAAATAAGTAATAAAGCTCTGGGTTACAAAATTATTTTCTACCTCGATGATTTTCAATACTCACCTGAACCTTATACCCTGACATATACTGGTTATTATGTTTTCACCGAAGATTCAACTTTATCGGAAAAAGTTCAGATAAGGGCTGAAAAAAGAAGAAGGCTTGCTTTTATAGGTTCAAGGATGCATTTCATGCGTACATTGTGGGACAACAGTCTTGATTCAGCAGGATTTACTGTTAAAGACTTCCGTAATAACATTATCCCATTTGATTCTCTTGTCTTTGAAAGAAATTCATCTGAAAAATACATAATAAATAAGGGAAGATATTCAATTTCATTTATTTCCAAAGTCCCCCGATCGACAATAGAAATGATATCTGACACAGTCTATTTCAATAAGCTTGGCTATTTTGATCCTTATGGCATAAAATGGACAGGTGAAATGGGAAAACAGAGAGTGGCTGATTTATTGCCATATGATTTTATGTTGAAATAAATTTAATCTCCTTTGAAAATAATATTTCTTAAGTATCATTCAGAAAGGTTCCTTTAAACAAGGTTGGTGAGAAGCTAAAACCCACCTCTGACCCCTCCCAGGAGGAGATTTTTGGTGACAAATCCATAGAAAATACTGATTTAAGCCCCCTCTATGCTTTAGCAGAGAGAGCCTGTCCCGACAGAATGTTGGGAGGGTTTGGGGGTGAGTACATTTTTAATTCATATTTTCCTCAACTTTGCAAACCTTAACAGCAGTTTTTTCTTGCCATGTTTCTCAAAATCTACAGATGCTGTGGTATTTGGAGGTTCGCCTTCAATAGATATTATAATGCCATTACCGAATCTTTCATGCTGAACAGCATCTCCTTCACAGAATTCTGAAGGATCTGTACCATTGAATGAGCTTTGAGACTGGCTCAGGGATTTTTCATATTTTTTCAATCGTGGCTTCACACTGTATTTTGTAGTCTCTTCGCGGAATGAGGCAGATCTGTCTCTATATCTTGATCCTCCGTGCTTAGGTTTGCCTCCGGTTTGCGGATAATCAAGGAATCTTGGATTGATCTCTCTGATAAACCGGCTGGGATTACTTCTTTCAAGATTACCCCATTTGTACCTGTTAAGAGCATAACTCAGTGTCGCCATCTTCTCAGCCCTGGTAACAGCAACATAAAAAAGACGACGTTCTTCCTCAAGTTCTTTGGCACTGCCGGCCGACAGTGGAGAAGGGAAGAGGGTATCTTCCATCCCTACAATGTATACATGTTTGAATTCCAGCCCTTTGGCGGAATGCATTGTCATAAGAGTCACCTTGTTACGGTCCTCCTCCTTTTCATTGTCCTGATCAGTAAGGAGGGCAACATTTGCCATGTAAGCTTCAAGTGTTGATGGCTCACCGTTTGTTTCTGCAGCTTCAGTAAATATCTTGATTGAATTGAGTAACTCCTCAAGATTTTCATAACGGCTGACTTCCTCAGGAAGCTTGCCGTCTATAAGCTCTTTTATTATACCTGACCCGGAGGCAATCTCCTTTGCCCTGGAATATGCATCGGATTTACCGTTGTCGGCAGACAGGTTATTTATCAGTTCAACATAACCTGATAGTTTTGTAACTGTTCCTGTATTAAAATGTCCGGGATATTTTTTTGCGTGGGTAATAATATCCCAGGCTGATAAATCCATTTCAGATGATAAATCCTGGATCTTTTTAACTGTTGTGTCGCCAATTCCTCTTTTAGGGTAGTTTATTGACCTTTTCAAACTTTCCTCATCGTCATGATTTATCACTATTCTGAAATAGGCAAGAATGTCTTTTATCTCCTTGCGTTCATAAAATGAGAGGCCACCATATATCTTATATGGAATATTCTTTTTGCGCAGTGTCTCTTCAAATATTCTGCTCTGTGCGTTTGTCCTGTACAGAACAGCGAAATCACTCCATTTAAGTTGCTGTGAGAGACTAAGATCAAGTATATCTGAAGCTATGTTGAATCCCTCCTCTGTATCGGTCATGGCCTGCATTACCATTAACCTCTCTCCCTGCTCATTCTTTGAATAGACCTTTTTATGTATCTGTCCTTCGTTATTGGCAATTATCTCATTGGCTGCGTTAACGATAGTCTGTGTAGAACGGTAATTTCGTTCGAGTTTGTAAAGATGGTAATCGGGATAATCATTTTTAAATTCCAGGATATTCTCTATTCTTGCCCCGCGGAATGAGTAAATACTTTGTGCATCATCTCCCACAACACAAATATTATGGTGAACATCTGAAAGTTTTTTAATTATGAGGTATTGAGCATAATTAGTGTCCTGGTATTCATCTACCAGAATATATTTGAATCTCTCCTGATATTCAGCCAGCACATCGGGAAAATCTCTTAACAGAATATTGGTATTCAGCAGAAGATCATCAAAATCCATAGCATTTGCGCGAAAACAGCGTGATGCATATATCTTGAATATTTCAGCCAGCAAGGGCATACGGCATGCTTTATCGGTTTCATACATCGAATTATCGGCTGCATACATACTGGCAGTTATCAGGTTATTTTTGGCAGTTGATATTCTTGCTGCTATAACACCTGGTTTGTAGATATTATCATCCAGGTTTAATTCCTTTATTATAGTCCGGATCAGGCTCTTTGAATCAACAGCATCATAAATTGTATAATTGGATTTGTACCCGAGCCTGTCACCTTCAATTCTGAGTATTCTTGCAAAAATTGAATGAAATGTTCCCATCCAGAGATAACGGGCTATTTCAGCATCGGCAATTATAGCGATCCTCTCTTTCATCTCCCCTGCAGCCTTATTAGTAAAGGTGAGGGCAAGTATCTTACCCGCCGGGATTCCTTTCTGAAGAAGATGAGCAATCCTGTAGGTGAGAGCTCTGGTTTTTCCTGCACCGGCACCTGCGATGATAAGAGCCGGTCCTTCAGTATGGATAACAGCCTCTTGCTGAGCTTCATTCAGGTCGTTGAGGTAATTGCGGGTCATGTATTATCTTGAATAATTACAGCGTTCCGGGCAGGGCAAATTTAACAATTACAACTTCAGAAAACAGGAAAGATGAGAAATTTATTTTTATTATTATTGTGTAGTATTATACAATGAGGGTTTCATGATACGTTAATATAAGAAATCTCTATTTGCCTGTGCGTTTTTGGTTTATTATTGCAGCCGTTTTTATGCCGTTAATGTTGTACGGACAGCTTTCTGCTCCGGGAGCTGGTGCAACACGCTATACATCCTATCCGTCAATACCTGGTATTAACGATCCTGTCTTTATTTATTGCAGTACCACAGGTGCAGAAACCGGAACACTTACTACCTCCGTAACAGGAGGAGGTGGTCCCTATACCTTTTCATGGTTCCAATGGAATGAAATAACCGACAGTTTCAGTGATGCTGTTATGAGTGAATCGGGTGTGACCTCTTCAACAATAAACAATCTGCCTGAAGGAGGTTATAAAGTGGAAATTGACAGTGCAGGAATACCTGATACAAGCTATGTGGCCTGGATAGTATTTGACAAACCCCCATATGCTGAGGCGAAACTTCTGAATCCTATTAAAAACTGCAATTATGTAGCTCTTGATGGTGATACTGCTGCTACAGTAACCACATTTCCTTACTTTGATAAGGGAACCGGATCTCCGCTTAGCCTAAGTAATGAATTATCTTTTGCATGGTCCTCGGATCCGGAATCACCGATTCCTCATCCTGAAACAGATATAAATCCGATAACATTTACGCCTCCGCTTGAGGATTTAACGTATACGCTAACTGTTAACTCCCTGGCATGCAGCAATGAATCATCATTTTTTTATGAATCAATCCATGTAAATGCTGATTTTACAATGGATCCTTCAGTGGGCGAAGCTCCTCTCGAAGTTACATTCACTGATCAATCAATAAGAGGGTATATGTACAGCTGGGATTTTGGGGACAGCACCTTTTCAGATCAGCAAAATCCTGAGCCACATATTTATTATAAACCAGGTGAATATACAGTTTTGCTTACCATTGAAAGTAATCGTCACTGTATCGATTCACTAAGGTCTGAAATTATTACTGTTGAGCCATCATCTCTGGCAATTCCTAATGTTTTTACACCTGATGGTGATCCATATAATGAACGATTTATGGTCGAATCCAAATCGCTCAGATATTTGAGCATAGAAATATTCAGCCGTTCAGGGATGAAAGTGTATGCATTCAGCGGTGAAGGCGAGAGACTTAGAGACTGGACAGGCTGGGATGGTAATATCAATAATACCTCGGTAAAAGCCAGACCAGGTGTCTATTTCTATATTATCAGAGCATTGGGATGGGATGATGTCAGATATGACGGGAAAGAATACAGGGGATTTCTGTACCTGTACCGGTAGTTCAAGTACAATTATCAAATTGTTATAAATCTTTTCCTGGCTTCCACATTCCATTCTTAGCTGGCGCGAGTTTGTAACTCGTGCCCGACATTAAATCGCATGGTGCGGATTTCAAATCCGCACCAGCCTGGGAGATGACAATCAAATTGTTATTACCCTTTTTCTGGCTTCCACATTCCATTCTTAGCTGGCGCGAGTTTGTAACTCGTGCCCGACATTAAATCGCATGGTGCGGATTTCAAATCCGCACCAGCCTGGGAGATGACAATCAAATTGTTATAAATCTTTTCCTGGCTTCCACATTCCATTCTTAGCTGGCGCGAGTTTGTAACTCGTGCCCGACATTAAATCGCATGGTGCGGATTTCAAATCCGCACCAGCCTGGGAGATGACAATCAAATTGTTATAAATCTTTTCCTGGCTTCCACATTCCATTCTTAGCTGGCGCG
>CAZOZU010000014.1:1428-4624 GCA_964584355.1 uncultured Rikenellaceae bacterium | reverse complement strand
TGGGAGATGACAATCAAATTGTTATTACCCTTTTTCTGGCTTCCACATTCCATTCACCGCTTGCCTTTCCGTCATTAATAACTGTAACCCTTTCAAACCTGTCGACAGTTGGACATATATGCCATGGTATTGCATAGACAGCATCTCCAATGTTTAACATATCTGCTATTTCTGTTTTAATAACCATATGTTCTTCATTATGATTAATTATTTTACTATCTGCAATATCAGGGAAGACAGCCCTGGGCTGAAGCATTTCAGAGGCAATAGCCTTATGGCCCAGATCCATGCAGATAGTATCTTTCACAGGTTTGCTTATTATACGTGTAAAAAGTATACCGGCATGCAGGAAGTCCATATCGCTGAAGGTACTACTGCTGCGATAATCCCAAAGTAAAGTTGTTCCGGGACTCAATTCTACTTTATCACGTTGTGCATGTAAAGGGAAGGTAGGTGAACCTCCTGCAATTATCTTCAAAGGTGCATTTACAGCTTTCTCGAGTTCTTTATGAAGATCTGCGACAGGAACAAATGATTCATCACATATTTTTCTACGCAGAGAATAATCAGGCTCACTTATATGGCCATCATAAACATGCAATCCTTCAGCTTTGAGCATCGGGAGGTCATTGACAAGCTTGAATAATTTAACTGCTTTTTCCCCCGGCCGGATACCGGTTCGATTCATACCGTTGTTGATATCCAGCCAGATATGAATCTTACTATTATTTGCTGATGCGGCCTCTGATAACTCTTTTATCACCTCTTCTGTATCAGCTATACATGAAAATTGTGTTTCCGGAAAAGAATGTATAAGCTGTAAGTATCTTTTTATATTAGGCCCGACAGGCTGATATGCCAATGTGATATCCGGAGCCCCGCACCTGGCAGTCATTTCAGCTTCAGCGATAGTTGCACATTTGAATTTTTTTATACCATGTGTCATCTGCAGACGGATGATCTCAGGTATTTTATATGTTTTCACATGAGGCCTCAGACGGTCAGCATCACCAGCTATGGCAATCATTTTATGAATATTCTCTTCAATTCTGTCGGGATAGACCAGAAGTGTAGGGGAGAATACATCATTCACATTATCAATTACATACCATTTCTTAATCTGATTTTCCATTTGTACTATTTACTGATTAATAATACCGGTAGCCGTTGCAACCTTGAGCCGTTGCACCGTTGTACCGTTTTACCATTGCACTGCTGTACCATTCATCATACATACAACTCAGCCTTAAATATGGTTTTTGCATGACCTGCAATTTCGACCCTGTCACCTTTTAATGACACTTTTAAAATACCACTCCTTTTTGATACCTGGCGCGAAATAAATTCTTCACGCCCTGTTTTTTTGTGCCAGAAAGGAGTAAGAGCACAGTGTGCCGAACCTGTTACAGGATCTTCGTTTATTCCCAGTGCAGGAGCAAAACAACGAACACAGAAATCGAAATTCGTATCCTCTGAAGGAGCTGTTACTATGAGATTTCCAAACGGTGAATCCTTCATCATGGTATAATCGGGCTTAAGATTACGGATGTCATCCTCATTGTGAAGCAGGGCAAGAATCCAGTCGTGACTGGTACGGTAAAGCTCTGTAGGTTTAATACCTATTAGTTTCTCTGCAATTGATGGGATCTGCATTGGTTCTATTTCATAGGCAGGGAAATTCATGATAATCCAATTGCCAGATTTTCTTACATATAGATCTCCAACTCCTGAGGCAAAGGTTATTGTTTTATCTTTTCCAATCATACCTGATTGAAATAGTATATGAGCCGATGCCAGAGTTGCATGTCCACATAAAGGAACTTCTGAATCAGGAGAATAATACCTTATTTTATATTTATTACCTGCTTTAATAATAAATGCTGTTTCTGAAAGATTCATCTCAGCGGCAACATTTTGCATCCATTTTTTTGAAACTTGCTTATCGAGTAAACATACTCCTGCCGGATTTCCTTTAAATGGCTCGGCAGTAAATGCATCAACCTGGTAAATAACTTTTGAATTCATAATTATTACTTAATGTTCAACGATTATGCTGATACCCCCCAACTCCCGCTATCGCGGGACTATAAACCCAACACATAAATAATTTGTTATGGGTTTCAATCTCCCCTTTTGGGGAGATCCCGCTTTAGCGGGAGAGGGGTATGTGTTATTCACCGGTAAATTTCGCTTTTTTATCTAAATGTAACAGCAATTTATCTATGAAAACTTTGTAAACTAAAATAGTTTTCGCATTTTTGTCGCGTTTAAATTTAATATGGATTACAGACAAAGAATACTTGAAGAAGCGGCAGTCATGTTTCGTACTTATGGAATACGGGCAGTAACCATGGATCTGCTTGCCACCCAGATGGGTATATCAAAAAGAACAATTTATGAGGTTTTTAGTGACAAAGATGAGCTCTTGACAGGGGTTGTGAAATGGATGACTGATAAACAAAAAAACCTGATAAGCAAGACACTGGGAGAATCGGATAATGTCATTGAAGCAATTTTTAAGATACTTGATATAATGACGGAGCATTTACGGAATATGAGTCCGGCATTCCGTCTTGATATGAAAAGATTTCACAACGACCTCATTAATAAACTTAAGGAAACCGGAGATCTTCCATACAATAGGGAGAATAAAGAAATAATAATACAAGGTATTAAGCAAGGGATCTTTCGTGAGAATATTGATATTGAGATAACTGATAAATGTATGCAGGAGGTAGTCAGAATGACTAATAACAATGATGACCCCACAACGAGTGATTTTATTAATGAAAAGGTTATCAGGGATTTTTATATTAATTACATGAGGGGTATATCAACACAAAAGGGTCTGGATCTGATAAACTATTATGAACAACAATACAGGAAATAAAATATTTTTCTACAATAATCGTCTAAGAACAAAAGGAGAATTATAGTTAAATGAAAATCAAGAAGTTAATCACAACTGCACTACTAATATTGATTTCCGGTTCATTATTATGGTCACAGGAAAGCAATATGGAAATGAGACTCACTTTACAGGAAGCCCAGGATTATGCATTGTTAAACAACAAGATGGTTCAGGCTGCGAGATCCGATGTTCTAGCGTCACGAGCTGCACTTTGGGAAACAATATCTGCAGCATTACCGCAGGTAAGTGCCTCAGGATCATTTACTGATAATCTGACACTAGTGA
>CAZOZU010000014.1:0-1418 GCA_964584355.1 uncultured Rikenellaceae bacterium | reverse complement strand
CTGCGATATCCCCAGGAATTTGTGATGGACCTTGTTTCTGATTAACAGTATCTGAAGCTTTTCCTCTTTCCTGCGCATTCGTTTCATTTACTGATAATCTGAAACTAGTGACAACACTACTTCCTGGAGAATTCTTTGGACAGCCCGGGGAGAAAATACCGGTTACATTCGGATCACAGTTCAATTCAAGTGCATCTGTTCAGGCAAGTCTTTTGTTATTCAATGCACCTTTATATATAGGTATTGAAACAACAAAACTTGCAAAGAAGCTGAGTGAAGAGAGTCTTGAGAAGTCGGAGCTTGATACGAAGGAGTCAGTAGCTTCAGCGTATTATCTTATTCTTGTTTCAGAAAAATCACTTCAGATTCTCGAACAGAATATTAATAATCTTAATGAGACCCTGAAATCAACAAAAGCAATGTATACTGCAGGAATGGCAGAAGAAACCGATGTTGATCTGATGAGATCGAATGTCAGTATGGTTGAAAACTCAAGGAGTACACTCCAACGTACTATTGAGCTTAATTATAATCTTTTACGATTTCAGCTTGGAGTGGTGGCAGGAACACAAATTATTCTTACAGAAACTCTGGAGAGTCTGGTAGAACAGATTAATGTTGAAGCACTTCTTTCTCAGGAATTTGATCATACTCAGCATGTCAATTACAGGATGATTGCCGGACAGGAAGAGATGTCGGAACTTGCACTGAAATCACAAAAAGCAGCGATCTTGCCAACATTTTCAGGTTTCTATAATTATGGTACAAATGGAATGGGTGATGAAATATCAGACCTGAGATGGTTCCAGAATTCAGTAGCCGGAGTTCAGCTCTCGTTGCCGATAATAGCTAGCGGACAGCGTTATGCAAGGATAAGGAAGGCTCAATTCAATCTTGAAAAAGCAAGAAATACCAGGGAAATGGTTACTGAACAGCTATTAATTCAGGAAAAGCAGCTACGGTATAACCTGATAAATGCAAACCAGCAGTATAAAAGCCAGATGGAGAATGTCGAGGTCTCAAAAAGAGTCTATAACAGTACAAAGAATAAATTCAATCAGGGCATGGCATCCAGTCTTGAACTTACACAGGCGAACAGCCAGTATCTTCAGGCGGAAAATAACTATGTGTCAGCCCTGATGAGCCTTTTGCAAACAAAACTGACTCTCGATAAACTGTTAAACAATATGTAATTAATGATAAGCTTACTATAAAACAATAAATAATGAACTATTTAAAAACAATTCCTGTAATCCTTTTCAGCATGATATTACTGGCCGGATGTTCGTCAGTTACTGAAAGACAAACGGCTCAAAATGAAGTACCAGACGAAAAAACTGTTATTCCCGTCAAAGTCTTAACCCTGGAACTTACCAAAATTGCCAGGACAATTGACTATACAGCTACCATTCTCCCTT
>CAZOZU010000013.1:7680-14899 GCA_964584355.1 uncultured Rikenellaceae bacterium | reverse complement strand
AACACGTTCTGCATCAAATTTATCAAAAATATCATCAAGTAAGAGAATGGGCGATAAGCGCGATTTACTTTTTATATAATCAAACTTTGCCAGCTTAAGTGCAACAAGAAAGGTTTTCTGCTGTCCCTGTGATCCAAGCGATTTCACAGAATGTTCGTCCATTTCAAAATTCAGGTCATCTTTATGTACACCCACACTTGTATATTCAAGGAATCGGTCCTTGTCTATTGAGTTTAAAAGGGCCTCATTGAAATCACCTTGCGAAAGGTGTGATCTGTACGAGAGTTTTACTCTCTCCTTTTCTGACGATATCATTGAATACCTCTCCTGGAAAACAGGAATCAGTTCACTCACAAGCGCATCTCTCTCTTTATAAACATAGGTTCCGTATTTTACCAGTTGTGTATCCCAGATTGACAATGTATCATTTTCGAAACTGCCTGTTGTGCTGAAATCCTTAAGAAGCCTGTTCCTTTGTTTAAGAGCTTTGTTATACTTCAGCACTGAATCGAGATATTCCCCATCATACTGGCTGATTATCTTGTTCAGAAATTTGCGTCTCTCCTCACTTCCTTCAGATACCAGGGCACTGTCGGCCGGAGATATCATTACCACCGGAAATTTACCAACATGATCAGAAAGCTTCTGGTACTCCTTACCATTCTTCTTCAAAATCTTGGGCTTCTGCTTTTGAAATGCACAATATATCTGATCTTCCTCTTTATCTCTTACAAAAATCCCGTTGATAATAAAAAACTCCTCACCATGTCGTATACTTATACTGTCGATATTATTAAAGAAGCTCTTAGTAAGCGACAGATAGTGAATGGCATCCAGGATGTTTGTTTTGCCAACTCCATTGTTACCTACAATACAGTTTATTTTTGGCGAAAACTCAAGTTCGGCCTGATCGTAGTTTTTGAAGTTGGTAAGAGATAATTTTTTTAGATGCATAGTTGCGGTGTTATGGTTTTTACAGTATTACGGCATTAGGGTTATAAGGCGTAATGGCATTAAGATTTAAAATGCTGTTATTGTGTTTATTAAATCCCCTCTCCTGGAGGGGTTGGGGGTGGGTTTTCATAATTCCTGATTCATTAATTAATCGTTTACAAAATTAAGAAAAGATACATTGAAAAATTCAATAAAATTATATAACTGATAATCAATATATTGTACAATGCTGTCAATATTTACTTTTTTTTAAGTATTTGCTTTTAAATAGTTTGAAAAAAAAATTACTTTTGCGGTGGTAAAAATTAAAGTTGACTTTTTATTATAGATATGGCTAAGAAGAAGAAAGGAGACAGCACGCAGGGTCTTAAGAATGTTGAGGAAACATTGACAAAAACCGAACAATTTCTGGAGCAGAATTACAAGTTGTTAATTTATATCCTGGGAGCTCTTGTTGTGCTGGTAGGTATATTCTGGCTTGCCAGGATGTACGTAATGAACAGGAATGATGAAGCACAGTCTCAGATGTACCAGGCTGAAAGATATCTCGAGATTGATTCACTCAACCTGGCATTGTATGGAGATGGTAATTATCTGGGTTTTCTCGATATAGCTGATGACTATAAACTAACCAGGACCGGTAATCTTGCCTGTTACGGTGCAGGTATATGTTTCCTTCACCTTGGCCAGTTTGAAGATGCTATTGATATGCTTCAAAAATATTCAAAGAAGGATAAAGTTATCGGCTCACTGGCAATTGGTGCAACGGGAGATGCCTGGGTTGAACTGGGCGATATTGATAAAGGAATAACAAAATATATTGAAGCAGCCGAATTTGCTGATAATTCCTTTAACTCTCCCCTGTTCCTTATAAAAGCAGGTGAGCTTTATGAACTTGAAGGAGAATATGATAAGGCTCTTGAAATTTATGAGAGGATAGAGGCAGAGTATCCTGAAAGCACAGAAGGATCTTCGATCGAAAAATATATTGCAAGAGTTAAGCTTTTGATCCAGTAGAATGGGTACTGCCAATCTATCTGCATATGATCCTGAGAGAATACCTGATGCCAGCAATATGAGGTTTGGGATTGTAGTATCGGATTGGAATAGCGATATTACAATGGCACTGCTTGATGGTACACAAAAGACCCTCATAAGACACAGAGTTAAACCTGAAAATATAATTATAAGACATGTACCAGGGAGCTTTGAGCTGACACATGGTGGCAAGATGGTTGCCGACCATGATAATCCGGATGCTGTGATTTGTCTTGGTTGTGTTATCAGGGGCGAGACTCCTCACTTCACATATATCTGTCAGGGAGTCACAGAAGGGATAACACGGCTGAACATCGATTACAAAATTCCTTTCATATTCGGAGTTCTTACCACTGATACATATCAGCAGGCTGTTGACAGATCAGGCGGTAAACATGGTAACAAGGGTGATGAAGCGGCCATAACTGCCATAAAAATGGCTGCACTTAACCGGGATATGTTATAATAGTAATTACCGAAGTACTTTCCTTACAAAGGCCACAGTAAAATAGGCCATAAGGAATACCCCTATAAATCCTTCAATGCTTGATACGATTCTTATAGAACCGTAGGGGTAATGATCCCCATAACCTATTGTAAAAAAGGTAATTGCGCTATGGTAGAACGAACGGGCAACAACACCCAGTTGATCGGATGTTGAGGAGATAATATCAGAATTGGTAGTATAAATCATCAGAACATATATGATACTGAACAGGAAGTATGCCACGATCATCGAAATCAATACCCTGGCGGGATTCGTGGCATAACGGCCCATTGCATCAAAAACAAGCCATTTGAATCCATAAGGAATATAGCTCAGTATCTTTACCAGCCCTCCTTTCTCCTTCTGCACAGTAAGCCATGATCTTGATTCAAAACGCTTAAACATAACATAAGCTTTATCTTCATCGGAATAGTTACCGGTACTATTGAAATTTTCCTTCAATATTCTGAATTGTTCTGCTTTCTGTCTCAGAGTGGTCTCCTCCTGCTTACTGATGATCTGTTTACATTTATTTCCTTCCCAATCGATATATAATTTTCCGATAAGCCGCATCCCTGACATATCCATGATCTTTATATTAACAGGAAAGTCATATGGTTCAAGATCGACAATATCACGTACTATGGTATCTGAAATATCCAAAATGTCAGCTTTTGCAAGCCGCAGGTCAAAATAATTGTCGAGATGGCATGATTTGAGAGATAATGCCTTAAACCTTGATTCATAAAAAGTGACATCACCAACTCCGAAGCTTGTTTTCTCGAAGGTTATTTCCGTATTATCCATCTCCATAAGATTGAAGATTTTTGGTCCGGTTCCCATCACTGCTTTTTTAAACTGGATCTTACCAGCTTTGCAGGAGGCACCTTCAAAATTCACCTCTCCGTTACCAAAAACTGAGCGGTTGAAGTTTATCCTTCCTGAACCGAAATCTACTGTTCGGAAGTCGACCCGGCTGTTCCCGAATTCTGCCCTTTCAAAAGTGATGTCACAATCACCAAATCCTGAATAGTGAAAATCAACCTTGCCTCCGGTTATACGTGTCACCTTAAAATTAAACTTACCACTATCAAAACGTGTATTGATAAAAAGAAGCTCTCCACTATTGAATTCAGTATTTGCAAAACTCACCTCTCCATTTCCGAATTGAATATCCTGAAAATCTTTTATCCCCTCGTTTACAACAACATTCTTAAACATAAAATCTCCTTCGCTAAAAACAGCTCCGGTAAATTCTATATTACCATCCTTGAAAAAAGCATTCGAAAAAATCACATTCCCATTACCAAACCGTGTCCCGGCAAAGGAGACTTTTCCTTTCCCGAAATGTGCACCATCGAAACTGACCTCCCCATCTGGAAAAGAAGAATATGAAAAATCATTACATATATTTGATTCAAAAAAGGCATTCTTTGCAGAAAAATCTTTAAGATTTACTATTTCCTTCTTATCAATATTATTATGCCGCCTGAAAGCTGACAGGGAAAAGTCGGATATATAACAGTTATCAAGTATAATATCCTTCCCCTTCTTTATAAGATCATAGATCTCATTAATATCAGCCACCCCAAATAATTCATTATTAATCTCTTTTCCCTCAGCATCATAAAAAGTTACTATAGCAGTACGAGGAGTTGTACTGCCATTATCAGCAATATACTTTACATCTTTAATATTGACATGGTAATTTTTGTACCCGGTTTTCATCAAGGCAGGATTAATTTGAGATACCAAGGTATAAAAAAAATTGATCTGTCATAATCACTATCGCATGCAGAGTGCCCGATATGGGCAGTAAGAGCATTTATTCCAGTCATCGGAAGTCATAATAAAAGGTTCATCCATACTGAAAATAGCCTTCACCGTTGCAGTAAGACCACTAATATATTCTTGCCTGAGCAATGTATAATCATCTATAGTAATCTCATCATTTCTCCCGGATTTTATTTTAAGGAGATCGTCATACTGTAATCTCTTTATCTGATATACAGAAGGTCTTACCCTTGCATCCTGATTTTCATTCAGGTATCCTTCACAATACAGAAGCGTCTGAAGCCATCCGTCATAATCCTTTTTCCTGTCATCAACGAAAAGGTCTTCTATAGATTTGATTGAGTCAGCTATTGTTCCTGTTTTGTAATCGAGTATTCTTGTTATTTCATCCTTTATATCTACACGGTCGATAATCCCTCCGGCCATTATCCTGATCCCTGTGCCTTCACCTCCGATGCTTACCGGAAAAGCAACAGGTGTCTCAAGACTCAGTATTTTAAAAGGAGCAATGGTTATGTCTCTTCTCAGCACCCTTAAAACATATTCTACGAGTACTTCTCTAACTATCAGATCATTACCTGTAACAATATTGTCTTTTTTTCTTCCAAAGAATTCTCTGATACTTCTGTTTATGAGCTTAGATAATGCTGCGCGATCATGAATAATTGAATTTAATGTCTCCGCCAAAATACTTTTCCCGGTGAATACTTTATAGAGGCTTCTCACAGATTCATGCAAAATGGTTCCCAGCATAGCAGGATTAATATCGCCTGTTATCTCATCCGGTTCTTTGAGTCCGCACACATATCTGTAGTAGAACTTCATTCTGCAATTCAACCATGTATTGATAGCTGATGGAGAAAGTAATTTCCCCCTTTTTTCAGGTGAATATCTCTCCATAAGCTGAATCTGATGTTCTTCAGTACGGTCGATTGTTTCGCTAACATTTCCCCGGTTCCTGATCGCGAAACTCAAATTGAACATTTCAGGCTTTAGCAATGGTTCATACTTCATCTGTTGGAGAAACCTGCTCATCTCTCCTGTTCTGAGCCCTTCAGGATTAGAATTAAATATAAACGTAACATTTTCAGCCCTCTGCAAAAGCCTGTAGAAGTGATAGGCATATACAGATTCACGGTGGTTTATAGAAGGCAACCCGAAAGCTTCACGAAGACTGAAAGGAATAAATGAGGACACAGAAGTAATTTCCGGAAGGATCCCCTCATTAACTGATACTATGATAAGGTTCCTGAAGTCGAGTGTTCTTGTTTCAAGAATACCCATAACCTGTATCCCTGACAGAGGTTCTCCTGAGAAAGGCACGGACTGGTTTCTTAAAAGTCTCTCAAACAAGCTCATCCATGTATTTAAGGTTAATCCCAATTCCGGAAAACCGGCAACAGCATCGAGCCTGTTTATTGAAAGCATCACCCTGTAAATGAATTCATTTCTAATACTTCTCTCTGCAGAATCATTTCCGGATCCTTCACCATTATCACAAGTGATTACAGCTATTAGCGATAATATTGATTTTAAATATTCCGAAAAACCTTCAGTTGTGTCAGCTTTAATAAAGATATTTGCCAGGTTTTCAGAACGACTGAAACGGCTTGATGGAACCATCACAAGGTTCTGATCTATAATAACATTAATTATCTCCCTGTCTGTCTCATTCATAAGTTCAGTTATAAGACCATTTTTAAGCAGACTGAGAACATCCCTGTGATAGAAGAGTATAATTCCGTCCTGTACTCTTGCATTACGCTGCAGATCAAGAAGATTTTTTATCAGAGAATACACAAGCGTATGCCTTAGCGGATAACCCATAGTGATGTTAATATCCGGAATATTCTCAGGAAGACTTGTAAGTACGGGCATAAGAAGGTTCTCGTCAGCCAGGATAACTGCTGTCTCGTGTGCATTCTCAGGAGTAAGTCCTGGCAGTTCGCGTATAAGCTCAGGGATAAGTTTTACCTGCGACACGTCGGATGATGCATCAATAATATTTCGTTTTACTGAAGGCACCGGCTTTGAAAGCATTGTTTCATAACTCCATTCATCGGGCATATCATCGCCGAAATATTTAAGGTTATCTTTCAAAAAAAAGCCGGCGGAATTGAGTCTTCCCTCCTTCATATAAGAAATATCATAATCCCAGTAAAATTTTGCCCGTCCTTCATCTTTCAGTTTTGACATCAGCTGTTTTTCACATTCATTAAGGGCATTAAATCCGGTGAAATGTACCAATTCCCAATTCAGGCCTTTCAGTGTCTCCCTTCCAGACCCCTCAATAACATCCCTGAAGATCATTCCTTCATAAGCAAGATTTTTCCCTTTTAGCGACTCTCTGAATTTTCTGTAAATATTATCAAGTACCGACCAGATGTTCCTGAATTCTTTCTTCTGATCTGACAACTTATCAGGATTGAAATTGGTCCAGAATCGTTTTACAACCTCAATCTGTTCATCTGTAAAACCCCCAAAAACCTGATCTATCTCTTTGATGTCCTGTATATTACGAAATATTCTTGAGGCATCCGCAAGATTTTTATCGACATCATCAAAGTCATTTAATAGCATGTCGCCCCAGAAATAAAAATCATCAAATCTCTCATTACTTTTTTTTACCTCGCGATATACCTTATACAGTTCAAAAAGCAGTATTTCATTTTCTGCAAGTTGTAATTCCGATAACGACCTGAACAGATCATTGATTGTCATTATGGCTGGAGTCCAGGATGGGTTACTAATCTCTCTGGCAAGATATTTCAGGAAAAAGAGTCCGGCACGGCGGTTAGGGAAGACAAGGCAGTGTTTGTTCAGTGTATTTCCGTACTCCGAATATAGTGATTTTGCGATATGTTCAAGAAAGCAAACCATTTAATATTGATGATTAATTATTTGATCTTCCCTGAATAAGGTTGACCGTTTTCTACTTTTTACTTT
>CAZOZU010000013.1:0-7580 GCA_964584355.1 uncultured Rikenellaceae bacterium | reverse complement strand
CTTGAGGCGTTTTTCAATGATAGGGACTATCTGGTCGGCCCTCTTGCTCCATCTTCTTTCTGTGAGAAACCGTGGGGGAGCCTCTCCCGTAAAACGTTCCACAATAATTTCGGGATTCAGCTTTTCAAGAAATTTTATTATGAACTCAAGATACTCCTCCCATGTAAACAGGTGAAAATCAGAAGGATTATTCCGATATTCATTTTCCATTGCAGTTCCTTTTATTATCTGCAGCTGATGAAATTTCACCGTAGTCAGGGGTAGTGCGGAGATAATATCTGCCTCTTCAAGCATCTCTGCGTGTGTTTCACCAGGCAAACCAAAAATAAAATGAGCGCCTGTCTTTATTCCCATACTTGCAGTTTCCTTTAAAGCATCTGCTGCTTCCTTAAATGAATGGCCTCTGTTTATTCTTTCAAGTGTCTTATCATAACATGATTCAATACCATATTCCACTGACAGATAATAATGTTGAGAAATCTCCCTCAATAATGCAAGTTTTTCATCGTTGATACAGTCGGGTCGTGTTCCTATAATGAGCCCTATAATTCCGGGGAACTTTAATGCCTCCTCATATAACGACCTTAGTGTTTCTACAGGCGCATATGTGTTTGAATATGCCTGGAAATAAGCAAGATATGATCCTGCTTCACAATATCTTCTTTTATGGAAGGCTATCCCCTTTTCTATCTGCCATGTGACGGATTTATCGGGAGTGCAATATGATGGATTGAATGCATCATTGTTGCAAAATGTACAGCCTCCGATACCTTTTGTGCCGTCGCGGTTTGGACAGGTAAATCCAGCATCAATCGAAACCTTCTGTACTCTTGCACCAAAGAGTCTCCTGAAATAATCGGGGTAAGCATTGAACCTTCTTGTATGTCCCCATGAGAATTCGATATTTTTCCTCGAGACCTGCATTACGCTTCTACTATTTTATTCTTATCAACATACCACAGGTAACCTTTTATATCCTTATATCCCATCTCTTTGAGGAGGTTACGATACCGGTTTATTTGTCCGGCATAATGTTCATGTTCCTCACCAAATTTAAAATCGATTATTATTGCATCATCTCCTTTTATTATTATCCTGTCGGGTCGTCTGATCTGGCCTGACGGCAAAAGTATCTCTGCTTCTTTCATTACATTTAACCCGGGACTAAACCATTCCGATGCCGGTGATGATGAGATCAGCTCCACCAGTCTCTTTTCAAGCTGAGGTACTACGGATAAAGCTATTCTTCCTTCGAGCACGAGTTGATTAACCGCACCTGTGATATCATCTGCTGTATCAATACTTTCAAACGCAGCATGCATCAGTTTTCCATAGCTGATCTTATGTCTTATAGCTTCTCCACCTTCTGAAAAATAATTTTCTCCATGTAGTTTTAATCTGAGTGAGCCAGGTTTTCTGCTTACTTTATAACCTAATGATATAAGATCCCTGTTCATCCTGTCAATTTTCCTGATCTCAGGTATCTCTCCAAACTCAAAAATTTTGTTTTCAGCATCATAACAGTCTGACAGGATGATACCCGATTCACCTGCGAGATTTTCATCTGCCATAACTGCATTTTTCAGAACCTCTGCAATTTTCTCACCAGAGGCGGGTGTTTCAGGTGCAAAACCCCAAAGACCATCAATTGCTCTTGTCAGCGAAACATAAAGGAGGTTTATATTATCAATATTAACGGAAAATCTCTCATTTTTATAATCGTCGGCAAAAATAGTATCGGCAAGAACAGTGCTATACCTTACAGGTACGATCCCCAGTTCATTAAAGGGTGCAGAACCCGGACGTACCCACAATATGTTTTCTTTCAGGGATTTATGGTCGAGATTCCAGGAAATAAATGGCAGGATAACTATCCTGAATTCAAGTCCTTTTGATTTATGGATTGTAAATACCCGTGCAGCATCCTGATTTGCCGGGAGCACCACTGATTTTTTTTTGCCGGTTGTCTCCCACCACTCCAGGAATGATTGAAAATCAGCGCCTTTATTTCCTGAAAATCCAAGAACAAGATCCTGGAAAGCATTCAGGTAAGCCACATTCCAGGAATACTCACCCAGACCAAAAAATTCAATTATGCTTTCTGTGGCTTCAAAGAGCGGCAGCTGCCCTGCCTTGTCCATGAACTGTTCATATCCTTCCGGAAAATACCTATGTGAATTATCCTCCAGCCTGTTGCGGAAAAGAGGGATTTTATCCGGATCTTCCCCTTCAGTTGCCAGAAAATAAAACCTGATCATCTGTGCCCTGCTGATCATGTCGACAGGATTATTAAGCACCTTTATCACAGATATTATGAAGGTCAGTACATGAGATCCGGAAAGAGATAAAGAATCATTTGATACAATATTGTAATTATATATTTTTTTCTTCTCTTTCCCTGCATTGGCACCATACTCAATCATTCTTCTTACCACTGCTTCTCCTTCCCTGGTCTCCCTGACAATAATGCCTATATCTGAAGCCTTATATCCTTTATTCTGAACAGTCTCGATCACTGAAGGCAATTTTTCAAGTACAATATCCTCCCACTTCCTGGTGATTTTTCCTCTCTTGCCATTATTCTGTCCGGCTTTCTCCTCACGTTCATCATCCAGGAACTCAAGCCTGACAAAACCACCATTAAGTTTACCGGGATCAGTTTGTTTTGCTTCACCATACAGATTTTTAAAGTCTGATGAAGTGTGAGAGTGCTCTTCCGGAAATATCTCTCCGATTTGTGCCGGTATTAATGTAAAGAGTGAGTTATTAAAACTGATTATATTTGAGCGGCTTCGCCAGTTAATCACCAGAGGTTCACTCAGGTACCTCTGGTCATCAACAAGGTTATCTTTCATATCTGCCAGTATCCGCCAGTCGCTGTTTCTCCACCTGTATATCGATTGCTTGAGATCTCCAACAACAAGGTTATCGCATCCACGACCCATACTTTCATCAATCAATGGTTTAATATTTTTCCATTGCAATAAAGATGTATCCTGGAATTCATCGATCATATAGTTTTCGTATATGTTTCCGATCTTTTCATAAATAAAAGGAGCCTGATCCTCACCTGTAATAAGACTTAGTACCTCACCTGCCTCAGAAAGAAGAAAACTGTTTTCAGAGGATGCTACCTCATGTACTTTGTTCAGCACATCGGAAAGGATTCCGAGGGCATACATGTTTTTAAGAATAACACGGGAACTTTGGTAATTTATGATATTACTGTCATAGAACCGTATTGCTTCTTTCAGATATCTATCCAATCCACCGTTTATTGCTTCGGTCAATTGAGGAGCAGGATTACCCGATGACCATACAGGAGGATCCTCAAGGATTTTCAGAACATAGGAGCCGGCTTTGGCCTTGTCAAAATTTCCTTGCGCTAAATTTCTGATATAAAGCGGTATGCCTCTTCCTTTCTGGAAGAACATATCGTCGGCAAGGCCATTCTCCGAGAATATCTGTTCACACTTATTACCAAGCTCCATGAGCTTTTCTTCGAAAGATATCTTAAGATCACGTATCTTTTTTATATAATCAAGCAGAAAATTTTTGTTTTCGAGATCAGCTCTCTGCTGCTCCGACAATATCCTGTACTTTTCTTTAAAAAGTTCCTCTGCCAAACTCATTATACTACCTCTGAGGTCCCAGCTTCTCTCCTCCTCAAGGTTATCCATAACATACTGGTTCAGCCAGTTCCTTAACTGAGGATCTTCAGCAGAAGAATCTATCATTTCATCAACAGCCGTTGCCAGTATTATACTGTGATCCAACTCAATATTGAATCCGGAGTTAAGACCGGCCTCTCTTGTGAATGCACGCAGGACCTTTTGAAAGAATGCATCGATAGTACAAACCGAAAATCGCGAGAAATCGTGAAGTATTGTAAAGAGTATATCACCGGCTTCTTTCCTTATATCCTCCTCGCTCATGCCTGTATCTTTTAAAAGTTCCGGCAAATATTTCGATTTGCCTCCTGTGGAGAGGATATAAAGCTGATCCAGTATCCGGCTTTTCATTTCGGCAGTAGCTTTGTTTGTGAAGGTTACAGCCAATATCCTGCGGTAGTTATACCGTGATCTGAAAAGATGTTTAAGGTAAATACCCGCAAGCCGGAATGTCTTGCCTGATCCTGCTGATGCACTGTATATGGTTAGAGTACCCTGACTCATGAGATAAAGATAAAGATTTTCTGCCATTGAATCGCATGTACCCATCCCCCAACCCCCTTCCCTACTTCGTAAGGAAGGGGGCTATATCATTGTAATCCAATTTATTCCCCCTCCTTGCCGACAGCAGGGAGGGGGAACATAAGGAGGTGGGTACATGTTTTTCGTTATCTTTAACCCGTGAAAAAACGTGTAATCATAGGATTATCCGGAGGTGTTGATTCCAGCGTGGCAGCATGGGTTTTGAAGGAACAGGGTTATGATGTTGCCGGTCTTTTTATGAGAAACTGGCATGATACTACAGGTTTGCTTCAGAGTGACTGTCATTGGGAGGATGATCTGATGTTTGCCGAGATGGTAGCAAAAAAACTTGGTATCCCCTTTCATTTTGTGGATCTGAGTAAACCATACAGGCTTAGGATTATTGATTACATGTTTTCAGAGTACGAAAAGGGACGTACTCCAAATCCCGATATACTATGTAACAGGGAAATTAAATTTGAATCCTTTGCTGAAGAGGCAAAGAAGCTGGGAGCTGATTTTATAGCAACCGGACACTACTGTATTAAAGATGAAATAAATGTAAATAATACACTTATTTACAGACTTTTAGCAGGCACAGACAAGAACAAGGACCAGAGTTATTTCCTGTGCCAGGTGAACCAGGAGCAGCTCGCTTATGCCCTGTTTCCCATTGGTAATATGATAAAGAGTGAAGTACGTAATAGTGCTGATAAACTGGGACTTCCCACAGCCAACCGTAAAGACTCGCAGGGCATTTGTTTTGTAGGGAAAGTGGATCTCCCGACATTCCTGCAGCAGCAGTTGAAAGCAAAAGAAGGAGATATAATCGAGATTGTAAGAAAGGTTGAATGGGATTTGAATGAAAAATCTATGTCAGATAAGATGCTGTCTGAACTGACCGAACCTGTCAGATATAAACCTTCTGACGGAAGGGTCGTAGGAAGGCATAAAGGAGCTCATTTTTTTACGATAGGTCAGAGGAAAGGCATAAACATAGGTGGTTACAAGGAACCACTTTTTGTCATTGCTGTTGATGTCGAAAAAAATATCCTTTACGTCGGTGAGGGTCAGTCTCATCCGGGATTATACAGGAAAGGTCTGTTTGTAAAGCATGATGAGATCCATTGGATCAGAACTGATCTTGCCATGGATGAGGGTGAAAACCGTGAATATATGGTAAGGATCAGGTACCGGCAGCCATTACAGAAGGCAAAACTATACAGGCGAAATAAAGGCATATACATAATATTCAACAAATTACAACGCGGCATTACTCCAGGGCAGTTTGCTGCCTGGTATGACGGGGATGAAGTAATCGGGTCAGGGGTGATAAACCGGTAACAGGCATCCATCCTTCGTTAAAACTTCGGCTGGCAAAGCAGGCATAAGGTGAAATACCCCCCTCCGGCTGAAGCCGGCCCCCCCCTGAAGGGGGGATTAAATCCTTCCTTCCAGAACGACTTGCACGACCTGCATGACCTGCATGACCTGCACGACTAGGTTGTCATTGCGAGCGAAGCAAAGCAATCTCATCCTGCATCTCAAGTATCATCTGTTCAAGTTGCTCTATTTTATGGTCTTGTGAATCGATCTGTTCCTGCTGTTCTTTAATTATCTCCAGGTTATAGAGTGAAACAAGCTCATAACTGAGAGCCATTGGTTCACCGTCTTTATAAATTACCAGGTTATTCAGTCCCAGTTCATCGAATCTTTCAGCAATATATCCTATATTCCTTTCACCGGTTGCAATATCAGTAAATGATACTGGTTGTGCATTAAGAATCTTATAAAAATCCTCCTTAAGAGGTTCAATATCTTTCTTTGTTTTTTCTGAAGAGCTGGCATAGTAGAAATCATCATTAAATACTTTCAAGTAAGATCCGGATGATGTTCCGGTAAGACCAGCTACCGCAAGTGTTGTTCCGGGTGATACGGTTCCGATTCCCACATTTCCATTTTTCAATACTGTAACTGCATTTTGCCTTGAAGTATTACTTTGACCATTACCAATAATAAATATGGGATCTGCATCCACCCAGGTAAATGCGGTAGACGACGAGGTAATTGAATCATTATATTCTCCAACTACGAAGGAGCTTCGGGATCTAGCTATGGTACCTCTACCTATAGCAGCAGTATAATAACCTTTTGCAATAGCACCCTGACCTATAGCAGTAGTATTTGTTCCTTCTGTCTTGGATTGGGTACCCATGGCAAAGGAAGCTAAACCCCCTGCTTTTGATCCATATCCTCCTGCTATTGAATAAGCACCATTTGACCTACTACTGTAGCCCATAGCAAATGAACTTCGTCCAATAGATTGTGAAAACTCCCCCATAGCTACGGATTGGGGTCCACTTGCATTTGTATTTTGTCCCATCGATGTTGATATGCGCCCGCTTGCTACCGTATAATATCCCATAGCTGTTGAACAGTAGTTAGTGGCAGTCGAATAAGATCCTATAACTATTGATAAATCTCCCAACGCAGCTGATTTAGTACCTAGTGCTGTTGAAAAATCACCGGAAGCCGTATCAGCTACCCCCAATGCGATTGAACCTACGCCTGTTGAAATGGAACCTTGTCCGATAGCAAAAGAATAGTCACCTAATGCTTTGGTTACATCTGTTGGATTACCTAAGGTATCAATACCTGCACTACCAAATGAAAAACTGCGGTACCCGTTTGAAATGGCTCCTCTACCAAATGCGTAACTTTCTGAATTACCAGCCTTTGCATCTTCCCCGAGAGCAAATGTGTTAATTTCACTTGCTACAGCATTTTTTCCAATTGCAGTTGAGTAATCACCCCTCGCTATAGCTTTATATCCTAAGGCCTGAGAATAATTACCGATTGCTTTTGATTCGAAGCCGCTGGCAAATGAATTCACTCCCACACTATCCGGATCTTCAATCAATACCTTCCCTGTCAGAAAAGCATTTTTTACAGGATACCACAAAATCCTGTTCTGTGCCGGATTTATTGTATCATCTGCACTTGTAGCAACATTAAAGAAATTTGTGTTATTCCCATCTCCCTTTGTCTGGTCAAATCCACCAATGGCAAATCCTCCTTTGGGACCTTTAGATGCATCATTAATATAGATCCTTACACTGTCATTGCTGACCGTTAGCAGCTTCTGCGGATAACCTTTATCAGTGCCATAGCCACCGATAGCAAATCCTCCTTTGACGCCCTTTTCATCAGTATCTGCATTGTCGACATAGATCCTAACACTGTCGTCACTGATAAAAAGAAAATCCTGTATATCAGCTTTATCTGTTCCGTATCCCCCTATGGCAAAACCTCCCTTTACTCCTTTGCCTGACTGATTTATATAAACCCTTACAGTATCAGGTTTTACAATAAGATAGGGTTGTGACG
>CAZOZU010000012.1:14826-16034 GCA_964584355.1 uncultured Rikenellaceae bacterium | reverse complement strand
TGGCTTTTAATCCCGAACAGAGCAGAAATATTAGCCTTGATATCAGGTTTGTATTATTTATTATAGATAAATATGCCGACGCAGATTATCTGCTTGACGAGATGACTATTATTAACTAGATGCACCGGGAGATACTCAATTTTGTTCAACATCTGCTAATTCAGTAAAATTACTTAATTTCACAGTAAATAATATTATAATGAAGATTGTCGCTGATGATAAAATCCCCTTCCTGAAAGGAATACTTGAGCCGTTTGCTGAAGTTATTTATCTTCCGGGTAAACAGATAGACAATAGGATACTGAAGGATGCTGATGCCCTTATTATAAGAACAAGAACAAAATGTACTGAATCACTTCTAAAGGGAACAAAAGTAAGATTTATAGGTACTGCTACTATCGGTTTTGATCATATCGACACAAAATTCTGTGCGAAAAATGGAATATTCTGGACCAATGCTCCAGGTTGTAATTCATCATCAGTTCAGCAATACATGGCAGCTGTCCTGCTTAAAATAGCCTCCGAATTCAAGTTCAGCCTTAAAGACAAAACAATAGGTATCGTTGGTGTTGGTAATGTAGGATCGAAGGTCGAAAAGCTTGCACATCTTCTGGATATGAATGTTCTGCTGAATGATCCACCAAGAGCCCGTAAAGAGGGTGAAAATAATTTTGTGAGCTTAAGTACTATTTTAAAAGAGTCAGATATCATTACACTTCATGTACCACTTAATGTCGTTGGTGATGATTGTACATGGTACCTTTTTGATGACAGATGCTTTAAAAAAATTAAGAAGGGAACATGGTTTATAAATACATCGCGAGGAGAAGTTGCAGAAACCGGAGCACTGATTAAAATGCTGGAATCAGGCAAGCTGGGGGGAGCAGTAATTGATGTTTGGGAGAATGAACCGGATATTGATCGGAGGTTATTGGCAGCGACATTTCTCTCCACACCCCATATAGCAGGCTACTCAACTGATGGCAAAGCAAATGGCACATCGATGATTGTAAATGCCTTGTGCAAATATTATAATTTACCTCTTAAAAAATGGTATCCGGAAGATATTCCGGATCCTGATGAGCCTGTATTGTCGATTAGTGAAACAGAAAAGACAAATGAGGATGTTCTCAGAGAGGCAGTCAGCAAAACATACAATATTGACGAGGATAATATAAACCTTCGTTTTTCGCCATCCGATTTTGACA
>CAZOZU010000012.1:0-14816 GCA_964584355.1 uncultured Rikenellaceae bacterium | reverse complement strand
GAATTCAATGCATATACTGTCAAGCTTAATGGCGGAACCAGGCAATCAAGGGAAATGCTTCAAAACCTGGGATTTAATGTAGTCTAGTGGAAAATCGTACCCCACCTGCAGAGCTTTGCCTGCCGAAATGAAGTGAAGGCAGGATTACCAGACAATTATGATTGAACAGGCAGGTTTATAAAGAAGCAGGTCCCTTCTCCCTCTTTGCTCTCCACACTTATAGTTCCTTTGTTGATGAGGATCAACTCATAACACAATTTTAATCCCAATCCTGTACCTTTTTCATTTTCAGTACCCGGGGTGCTTATCACCTCTTCAGAATTATTAAATAGAGTTTTTTGTTTTTTCTCGGGGATACCTATTCCATTATCACAGATCTTCAATATAATATTCTTGTCCTCTTCTGTCTTGTCCTTAAGCAGGATACTGATCCTTCCACCCCGATGAGTATATTTAACTGCATTTGACAAAAGATTTCTGATAATTATATCCATAAGGTCTTTATCAAAGTATGCAAAAGAGTTGCCAACCTGTGTGAAATTTACAGATATCTCTTTTTTGTCGGCAGATTCTTTAAAAATACTGAGGTTGGTAAGAATAATGTCAGCAAAGTTATGACGTGCAGGGGAATATTTCAATTTATCCTCCTGGTCTCTTCCCCAAACCAGCATATTCTCAAGTAATGAGATTACCCTTTGTGCATATTCTATACTTGAATTGGCAAATGTGTCATATTTTTCCTTGTACTCATTCTCTTTAAGGAGGTTAAGCATATAAAGGATATTAACAACAGGACTTCTGAGATCGTGTGCAACTACTGAAAATATCTTGTTCTTAATCTTGATCGTTTGTGATAATTGTTTGTTTTGAAGGGCTATCTTGGTATTTTGTTTTTCTATTTCCTCATTCCTTGTTTTAAGTTCCTGTGTTCTTTCATTAACAAGTTGCTCAAGGTTCCTGTTAATATATGCCAGTTCATCCTGTAGTTTTTCTTTATCACGGTATGATTTTACCCATTTGTACAGCAGCAATCCGGCCTGTGTCAGTATAAAAACCACAACAGCATAGGAAAGAACATACCCCTGGGTAGTTTCAGATTTACCAAGTGAAACTCTGATATCATGAATGCTTCCAACAACAATTATTATAAACGCTGTGAAATAGATGAAATCAACTATATTCTTTTTAAACATACCACGAATACTCTGTGCAATTCCATATGTCATCAATAGCAACATAACAGGATATAATACAAGTGTGGTGTAGCTGAAGATTTTTACAGGTAAAAAGAGTGTAAGTATTGCTGAGGCTGCATAGAAAACAGTAACCAGATAGGTAAAAACCTTAAAAATCTTAGTGGGGTACAATGCCTGAGCGAACCATGTCCAGCCTATAATTATAATGTAAAGCCCCAGGTATTCAAACCTTATTATCCAGGTCCATTCCATATCAAAGAGGTTATTGATCAGAAAATGAGAAGTAAATAAAGGTCTTAATGCCAAACCAATGGTAGCCATACAAAATAAACCCATCACTTTTTCTCTTGGCGAAATGAGATAGAAGAAGAAGAAAAAGAGTGAGAATCCCAGGAGCAGGCTTATTATTGCCCAGTCTCCGGCCCAGCTGTTAGCAAGCCGTTTTTGAACCTCCGAGAACGTACCTATTTTCATAGGTCGCCAGAAACCTCCCCTGCGATGAGAAAAATTGGCAACATTAATTACTATTGAGATAGTATCGGATTGGGGATCAAATCTGAAGAAATTCCTGGCGTATCCGGGTTCTGTTTCTTCTTCTGATTTTCCTGGTTGACCGTTTCCTGCAATATATCGTCCGTTTACATATATATCGTACGAAGAATCAAAAACCGGCATATCAAATGCAAGGGAATTTCTATATCCGTGTGGAAGAAGCACAAGAAGCCGGTAAGTAGCATATCCCTCTTTTTGAGTCTCGACCAAATTGGCAGGATAGTCAGTCCAATATGATGGAACCTTGCCAAAGTAGTCAGGTTTTAATTCCCTTTCTTCAAAATCATAAGGATGTAACATTTTGCCCCAGAAAAACTCCCATTCACCGTTAAGATTTACGAAAAACCGTTCCCTCTGATCCATATGACGGAGATCCATAACACCTTTTACTGCTTTTGGTGAAATGCCTTCAACAGGAATAACTATTGATATTGTTAAAGTAATTATAATTAACAATCTGCTTTTCATATGGATTCTTGAAAATGAATATATAAGATCTATGGTGTTCTCCCTCAAAAAGACTTATTTAAGTCCTCTGCTAACCAGTAAAGCATCAATTCCGGGTTCCTTTCCCCTGAACGCAATATACATTTCAAGTGGATCTCTGGTACCTCCTCTGGATAGTATCTCGTTTTCAAATTTTGAAGCTATCTCTCTGTTGAAAATATCACCGGTCTCCTTAAATGCCTGGAATGCGTCAGCATCAAGCATTTCGCTCCAGAAGTAGCTGTAATACCCTGCTGCATAACCACTTGCCCATATGTGGTTGAAGTATGTCGACCTGTACCTTGGCTTTATCTCGGGGATCAAACCCCATTTGTCAAGCACTTTTTTCTCAAACTCCCTGATATCAAGGTCTGCAGGTTCAGTGAGAGAATGGTATTCCATATCGAGAAGAGCTGCTGCAAGAAATTCGGTAGTGGCAAATCCTGTGTTGAATTTACCGACCTTGTCAAGTTTCTCAATTATCTCAGCAGGTATTACTTCACCTGTCTCGTAGTGCTTTGCATATTCCTTCAGTACCTCAGGCTCCAATACCCAGTGTTCCATAATCTGCGAGGGCAATTCAACAAAATCACGCGGAACAGAGGTGCCTGATACACCGGGATAGGTTGAGTTAGAAAGAAGCTGATGTAAAGCATGTCCGAATTCATGGAACAGTGTCTCAGCTTCACCGGCAGTAATTAATGAAGGCTTATCTGCAGTGGGAGGTGTGGAATTTGTAACCATAGTAACAACGGGTGTAACCATATTGCCATCGATGTCGCGATGCTGGCCCCTGTAGGCACCACACCATGCTCCCCCGCGTTTAGACTGGCGGGGATAATTATCGATCATCAGTATGCCAATATGTTTCCCGTCACGTGTTACCTCGAATGTGTTAACGTCCGGATGATATTTCGGTATATCTGTCCTTTTAGTGAAATTCAGGTTGTAAAGCTTGTTTGCAACAAAGAACATACCCTCCATCACATTGTCAACCTTGAAATAAGGCCTGGTGATCTCATCATCAAGATCAAATTTCTCTTTTTTGATTTTTTCTGTATAATACCACCAGTCCCATGGCTTAAGCTTATAGTTACCACCTTCCCTGTTGATTTTTTCCTGCTGGGCAGCAACTTCTGCCTTTGCTACCGGTATAGCTGCATTCCATACCTGTTCAAGGAAATCGAATACCCTCTCCGGTGTCTTTGCCATGTTCCTTTCAAGTACAAAATCTGCATAGCTGTCATAACCCAGGAGTTGTACTCTTTCTGTACGCAGTTTAGCCATCTTGGCAATAATTTCTTTATTGTCATATTTATTGTCATTATCACCTTTCATAAAATATGCAGTAAAAAGCTTCTCCCTGAGGTCGCGTCTGTCAGAATATTGAAGAAATGGATACATACTGGTTCTCTGGAGAGTGAATACCCATTTACCTTCCATGTTGAGAGACTTACCCATTGCTGCAGCCTGTTTTATGATTCCTTCGGGCAGACCGGAAAGATCTTCTTCATTATCAATGATAAGTTTAAATCCGTTGGTCTCTGCAAGAAGGTTCTGTCCGAACTGAACTGAAATCATTGAAAGTTCTTCATTTATTTTCCTCAGTTTTTCCTTATTTTCAGGTGATAAAGCTGCTCCACTCCTGATAAAGCTCTTGTAGGTATCTTCAAGGACTTTTTTCTCCTCTTCATTCAGATTGAATTTATCCTTATTCTCATATACCGATTTTACTCTCTGAAACAAACTGTCATTCAGGCTGATATCATCCCTGTGTTTCGACATCAGAGGTGCTACCTCCCGGCTGATGGCCTGAAGCGAATCATTGGTATTAGCTGAGTTTAGTCCGCCGAAAACACGGCTGACTTTTGTGAGAAGTTCTCCGCTATATTCCAGCTCTTTTATGGTATTATCAAAAGTAGGTTCATCCGGATTGGTAATTATAGCATTAATCTCATTTTTCTGCTCCTCAAAAGCTTTTAAATAGGCAGGCATGTAATGCTCCGTTTTTATTTCTTCAAATGGAGGTACTTCAAATGGGGTTTCCCATTTATTGAAAAAAGGATTATCACTCTTAACTTCTTTCTTACATCCCGGGAATAAGATAAATGCCGCAATCATAACTAATAATGTATTTCTCATGACTTATCTTTTAAGATTCTTATTTACTGTCGAAATGTACAAAAATGATTTCATAGGGCAAGATATAAAAGAAGGAAAGACACCCTATGATGTCTTTCCATACCTACTACTTAAACCTGATCGTAGAATTTGGCCGAATGGCCTATATGTAGATATTTGTGATTCACTATAATGACGTTCAATTTTACATTATGTTGCATTTTTTTGTGTTAATATTGTGTTAATCTATTGTTAAACAGATACAAATAGTAGATTGTCAATGTGTTATCTCAGCCTGAAAACTAGTGAATCAACAACATACGACGCAAATATTCCCAGGCCTCCTTCAATATTTGAGTATACAGGAGATATTTCAATAAATGGACTTTCTCCTCCAGAATAAGTATCCAATGATTGATGATAGGTATAGTAGTCTTTATCTGTACTCAAAATATAAATTATGAGGAATGCTGAATCAATTTGATAAAGATCGGGCACACTCACAGTATTAAAGAAAAACCTTTCACCATCTCTTCCTCTGTCGGAAATGAATTCAGGATCTTCACCCCATGGTTCCAAAGAAAAAAGATAGATGGAATCATAACTCAAATACCTGGATGCGAACCTGTAGTAATTAACTTCTCCGGGGTAATCAGTCAGGAAAACATTAGCCCTGATCATTTTCTGATAGATCTCTGCCTCGGGTATTTCAAGAACTTCATGTATTGTGTCAACTTCAGGGTGAAAATTTCTTCTTATTGGCACTTTGCAGTATGCTTCCGCTTTTAATCCATTTTCGCCTGTAACAGAAAGTTTGTATGTTTTTCCTTCTTCAACAGGCATTTCCACGTGTGTAAAAATATATCCTGACAGTATTTCGTTCAATATAACCTCCTTTTCTCCATTGGAAATGGTTACGTTTGAGACTACAGGTGTTTCTTGTATTGAAAGATCGCCATAGATTCTTTGATTTGATTCGATCATGACCAGTGAGGATGAATCATAAGGAGATATAAATGAATGAATTACAAGCTTTTGTTCAAAATCCGGCAAACTGATATTATTAATATCCCTCTCACAGGAAGCTATCATGGATATTATTAAAAAGAATATAATATTTATAACTGCTCTCTTCATTAAAATATTAGAATTTAAATGAATATGAGAACGAAGGAATTATGGGAAAAAGGCTTACCTGCTTAAGTACTCCGTACTCTTTATTGTCTTTGTATTCAGTATCACTGAAATAGAAAAATGGATTAAATCTGCAGTAAGCATTATATATTGATATTTCCCAGGTCCTTTCGCCCCATTTTGTTTCTTTATGGAACTGAATGCCAAGGTCAAGCCGGTGATAAGCTTTCATACGGAAGTTGTTCTTTTCTCCGAATTCTTCAGCATAAAATAAATCCATAAAATATCCTGTATAATAATTGTTCTCATAATCAGGTCTTTCAGTAGACACAAATCTGTGATACTGAGGAAGGTATTCGGATAATGGCAGGGTAACTGCATTACCTGTGCCATATACCCATGTCCCTGAAATATTTATATGATCGGTTAGCTTATAAATTGCTACAACCGAAATATCATGTCTCCGGTCATATTTTGCAAAAAATTCACGGCCATAATTCAATGAATCAAACTGCATTTTGGTCCACGAGAGGGTATAGCCAATCCATCCTGTAAGTTTTCCGCTCTTTTTTTGAATCAGTAATTCGGTACCATACGACCAGGAATGACCTGCAGTTACATTATCTTCCCATTTCGGTGCTGATACATCCGACGGATCGCTTAGTTGAAGGAATGTTGCACCTTCCTTATATCCCAATACATTATCCATCCATTTATAATATCCTTCAAGGGAAATAGCAATATCGTGTTTATCGATATCTTTTACGATTCCCAGTGCTGTTTGTTTTGACGACTGCGGCTTAACCCTGTCAGTTACAGGTACCCATAGATCGGTAGGCATACTTATACCGGTATTTGAGAGCAGGTGTATATACTGGTTCATCGAGGCGTATGAAGCCTTTAGCGCAACATCAGTAACTGGTCTCCATGCTAAAGATATTCTTGGTTCAGGATTATAATAACTTTTTTCATCAACCACAAAATAACTGAACCTTAAACCTGCATTTATCTTTAATACCAGGAGAGGCTGCCAGGTATCTTCAACATATATTCCGGTTTCAAGGCTGTTTGTATATTTTATGTCTTTTTCATACTCCTGTTTGGGGATATCCTCTTCTATATATGCGTATGGTTTAAACCGGTGGAAAATACCTATCAGTCCTGCTTTTATCCAGTGAGAAGGATTTGGGATATAATCAAAATCCGATTTCAATGTAATATCTCTTATTCCCGAGTTGTACTCAACATAATAATCCTTGTTCTCTGAAATTACCTTGTAATCATCGTAAATTCCAAAAGAATAATTGCTGAAAACAATCGAAGTATTGGAAAACAGTTTATTACTGAACAGGTGATTCCATCTCAGTGTTGCTGTTGCATTCCCCCACAGGAATCCGGCTGTTTCACTGTAATCGGTTGTTCTATACTTCATATAGAATTTATCCTTACCGAAATAACCGCTCAGGTATAGTTTGTTCTTACGTCCGAAATCATAATTGACTTTAGCATTGAGATCATAGAAATAATAACCTGTGTTCTCTTCACCCAGGATTTTTAGTATCGGTCTGAGTATAAGGTCGGCATAGGTTCTTCGTCCTGAGATAAGTATAGATGATTTGTTCTTTTTCAGAGGTCCCTCTACGGTAAGATTTGATGAAATAAGTCCTATACCACCATCTCCGTGCCACTCTTCCTTGTTGCCCTCTTTCATGTTCATTTCCAGAACCGATGAAAGTCTGCCTCCATATCTTGCAGGAAATCCTCCCTTGGTGAGTTCAACACTCTTAAGAGCAGATCCGTTAAACAATGAGAAAAATCCAAAAAGATGATTGACATTGTATACTATGGCATCATCAAGGATGATAAGATTCTGGTCAGGTCCTCCTCCCCGGACATAAAGACCACTGCTTCCTTCCGATCCTTTCTGTATACCGGGCATAAGCTGCAATACTTTCAGGACATCTTTTTCACCGAGAAGCACCGGAACATTTTTGATCTGACTGACAGGAACTTTTATGCTGCTCATCCTTGCAGATTCACTTAACCGTTCCTGCTTGTCAGCGGTTATTATGACCTCTTTCAGAAGCAGATCAGGTGTAAGTTCAATGTTTAATTCATTATCGCTCCGGAAAGAAATCCGGCATGTTCGGGTAGAAAATCCTACATAGGAAACAATAAGATCAATGCTGTCTGCTTCAGGCAATGTAAGCGAATAAAATCCGAAATTATTTGTTACGGTACCTGTCATCCTGTCGGGAAGATAGATGTTAACCCCGATCAGGGATTCCCCGCTGACGGCCTCTTTTACATAACCACTCACTGTATGACGCTCCCCAGTCTGTGAAATGGTCTGGAGACTTATTAATAAGAAAACAGCATACAGAAATGATCTCTTCATAGATTCCTATTGCTATAACCCTAAAGATAACGACTTATCTATGATTTTGTTATTAGCAGAATAACGGAAGAAAAAAATAATTAACTTGCACTTTGAAATATATGATCGCAAATCTTAAATACTGTTTTAACTGGCAGCGTCTCGGCCGGCGTCTCTATTGCTGCCTCATGTTCTATTCCGGATAATCAATAGCAGAATTTCAGGTGAATAATATGGTCTCCTGTTATCCATTTCACTGACTTCTTTACTTTTATCTTTTTACTTTTATCTTTTATCTTGTCTTATGAAAGGCTTGATTTTCAACGTTAAACGATATTCAATCCATGATGGTCCGGGCATCAGGGTGACATTCTTTATGAAAGGATGTCCTCTCTCATGCTGGTGGTGTCATAATCCGGAAGGTATTTCACCGGAGCAGGAAAAAGTTGAGCAGATTGAGAGAGTAGGAGAGATGGAATTCAAAAGAATGGAAGAGGCCGGGAAATACTATTCTGTTGAGGATATTATTAAAATCCTTGACAGTGAGCGGATCTTTATAAATGAATCGGGTGGAGGCGTTACATTTTCGGGTGGTGAACCTTTGATACAGGTTGGATTCCTTACAAAAGCATTAAAATCGTGCAGGAATAAAGGATTTCATACAGTTGTCGATACTTCAGGATATTCAGAACCCGAAAATATAGAGGAAATTTTCCCCTATACCAGCCTGTTCCTTTTTGATTTAAAACATATGGATGAAAAGAAGCATATCGAATTAACTGGAAAGTCAAATGCATTGATATTGAGTAACTTGCAGTTAATTCTTGATAGTGGGAAGGATCTTTTTATCAGGATCCCGGTAGTCCCCGGATTTAATGATGATCAGAAAAATCTGGAAGCACTAAAACAGTTCCTGAAAGATTCCAGGCGTAAAAACCTTAAAAAGATAAGCCTGCTTCCATATCACAGGATAGGGAAATCAAAATATACAAGATTCGGGATTCCTTACCGTATGAATAAAGTACAACAACCATCCCATGAAAGAATGATCGAACTTAAAACATACTTCTCTGACCTGGATATCAAAGTCCAGATAGGAACCTAACCCCGGACTTCAGTCCGACTAACCCCGGACTTCAGTCCGACTAACCCCGGACTTCAGTCCGGGGGGTAAACCACATAACCATGATTATATCAAAACGAGTACGAATCCTTAGAGAACACAGCCTGAATGCAGGCGAAAAACTTAGTCCGGAAAGGGCTCTTCTCCTCACAGAGTTTTATAAGAGTGACGAATCACGTGAACTTTCATACCCGGT
Organism: uncultured Rikenellaceae bacterium; assembly: GCA_964584355.1. GTDB lineage: Bacteria > Bacteroidota > Bacteroidia > Bacteroidales > VadinHA17 > LD21. Next base: position 5,631 of record CAZOZU010000012.1, on the reverse strand, counting down.
TCGTAGGGCAAAAGCTTTTGCATATATTCTCAAAAATAAGAAGCTGTATATCGGCGAAGGAGAATTGATAGTAGGTGAACGGGGGCCGGCACCTAAAGAGACACCTACATACCCGGAGATATGTATACATTCTCTTGAAGATCTTGAAATACTGGATTCAAGGGAAAAGGTTTCCTTCAGGGTTGACAGAGAAATGAAAGAGATCTATGAAAAAGAGATAATTCCTTTCTGGAAAGGAAAAAGCAACCGCGACAGGATCATGAGCCTTATGACTCCTGAATGGATCAATGCATATAATGCAGGTGTCTTCACTGAATTCCAGGAACAACGTGCTCCGGGACATACTGTACTTGGATATAAAATGTTGCGGACAGGTTTCCTGGAGCTTAAAGATGAAATAAAAGAAGCGGTTTCAAAACTTGATTATTTTAATGATTCTCAGGCATTTGAAAAGTATGAGGAGCTGAAAGCTATGGATATTGCATGCGATGCTATTATAATGTATGCAAACAGATATGCCGATGCACTGCAAAATCTTTCAGAAAATGAAAGTGATAAAGAGCGAAAGAAAGAGCTGACAAAGATGGCAGCTATCTGCAGGAAAGTACCTGCCAATGCACCTGAAACAGTTCATGAAATGCTCCAGCATTACTGGTTTATTCATCTTGGCGTAATTACCGAGTTGAATCCCTGGGATTCGTTCAATCCGGGAAGACTCGACCAGCATCTTTTCCCCGTTTATAAAAAAGAGATGGATGCCGGTACTCTGACATTGGAAGAACTGTTTGACCTGCTCGGATGCTTTTGGGTTAAATTCAATAATCACCCGGCACCACCAAAGATGGGCGTAACTGCCTCTGAAAGTAATACATATACTGATTTTTGCCTGATCAATCTGGGTGGGGTAAAGCCTGATGGATCAGATGCTGTAAATGAAATGACCTATATACTCCTCGATGTTGTCAGGGAAATGAGAATAGTCCAACCCAGCTCAATGATCCAGATAAGTAAAAAGAATCCAGACAGGTTTGTACATAAAGCACTCGATATTATAAAAACAGGTTTCGGTCAGCCCTCCTGCTTTAATACTGAAGCAATAATTGAGGAGATGCTGCGCCAGGGAAAAAACATTGTTGATGCACGTAACGGGGGTTCATCCGGTTGTGTTGAAACGGGAGCATTTGGGACGGAAGCATACTGGCTCACGGGATATTTTAATCTTTGCAAAGTGCTGGAGCTTACTTTAAATGATGGTCTCGACAAATTAACTAATGTCCGAATCGGCCTTCCAACAGGCTATGCAAAGGATTATAAATCATTTGATGAATTGATGCTGGCTTTTAAAAAGCAGACTAACTATTTGATTGACATTAAAATAAGAGGCAATAATGTAATTGGTAAAACCTTTGCATCCTGGCTCCCGGCACCCTTCCTCTCTTTACTTATTGAGGACTGTATAACAAACGGGAAAGATTATAACAATGGTGGGGCACGCTATAATACCTCTTATGTACAGGGTGTTGGTTTGGGGAGTATTACTGACATTCTTACATCGATTAAGTATAATATCTATGATAAAAAAAGATACTCATGGGATGAGCTGATAAAAGCCCTTGATGCTGATTTTAATGGGTACGAACAGGTACAATATGACCTCATATATAACACACCTAAATATGGCAATGATGATGATTATGCAGATAATAAGGCAGTTGCAGTCTTTGAGATCTATTATGATGCAGTGAATGGCAGACCCGATTCCAGAGGAGGAGTTCACCGGATCAACATGCTTCCTACCACTTCGCATATTTACTTTGGAAGTGTGATAGGAGCAACTCCCGATGGACGCTTAGCATATAAGCCTCTTTCGGAAGGTATTTCACCAAGTCAGGGGGCAGATAAACAGGGACCAACCTCTGTTATGAAATCAGCTTCAAAAATAGACCATCTTTGTACAGGAGGCACACTTCTAAACCAGAAATTTGCACCTCAGTTTTTTGAGGATGAAGAGAGCTATAACTCTCTTACGGCATTGATCCGAAGCTATTTTACCCTCGATGGTCATCATGTTCAGTTTAATGTAGTGAGTGCTGATACTTTACGTGATGCACAGAAGCATCCCGAATTATACCGCGACTTAATTGTACGTGTTGCCGGTTACAGTGATTACTTCAATGATCTTGGTGAGGATCTTCAGAATGAGATCATTGCCAGGACGGAACATGATGCTACCTGACCCTGCAACCCCCCTTTAGGGGGGCAGGGGGGTACTTTATTTCTTCTTATCTCTCGTCTCGTTAAACACTGATGTGGCTGTAGCAATAATACTTGAAATATCTGCAAGGTTGGAAGGCAGTATGATCGTATTATTCTCTTTGGCCAGGTTACCAAAAGCTTTAAGATACTGTTCAGCAATCCTCAGGTTGACAGCATTAAGACCATTTTCTTCCGATATTGATGTAGCTATTGCCCTAAGTCCGTTGGCAGTAGCAATGGCAACCTGCTCAATTTCGCTGGCCCTTCCTGCCGCCTCATTGATACGTCTCTGTTTTTCACCTTCCGATTTCAGGATAAATTCCTGTTTGTCTCCATCAGCATTGTTTATTTTCGCCTGTCGCGTTCCCTCTGATTCAGCTATCACAGCTCTCTTTTCTCTTTCTGCTCTCATCTGCTTTTCCATCGCATCTTTAATACTTTGTGGCGGAACAATATTCTTTACCTCGTAACGGCTTACTTTAACGCCCCAGGGATCACTTGCTTTATCAACTGCTGCAACAATGGTGGCATTTATTGATTCACGCTCCTCAAATGTCTTATCAAGTTCCAGTTTTCCAATAACACTCCTCATTGTTGTCTGGGCAATCTGTATTGATGCAAAACGGTAATTATCAATACCGTAGGAAGCTTTTTGGGGATCCAGTACCTGGAGATACAGGATACCGTCAACCTCAACTGCAATATTATCTTTTGTAATACAGATTTGTGATGCCACATCAATGGCCTGTTCTTTAAGAGTATGCCTGTATCTGACCTTATCAATAAAAGGTATAAGTACCTGGAAGCCAGCTGTATAAACTGATTTAAATTTACCCAGCCTCTCAACAATTATTGCTGTTCTCTGCGGAACAATTTTTATCATTGTTGCAATAAGGATGAATGCAAGAAGAATTGCACCAATAAGAATGAAGGTAATGCTTGATGTTGCCATTTTGTTATATTTTAGGTTCGACTGTTAATTTAATACTTTTCTTTTCTTTAATTATAACTCGTTGACCAGCTTTTATTTCTGATACTGATTCTGCATCCCAGGATGTCCCTTTGAATTCCACTTTCCCTGGTTTGCCTGGGCCAAGATCCTCAATTACAATGGCCACTTTGCCTGTAAATTCATCTTCCACAGCTTCAGACTTGTCATCCCGGTTATAAAGAAATTTGTTCTTTATCATCCTCCTGAAAAGGAGCAGGGTAAGTACTGAACTTAGTGCAAAAATAATTACCTGGATATTTATATTTGGTTCTGTAAACAGACATACCAGGGCTGTAACCCAGGCTCCGATACCAAAAAAGAAAATCACAAATCCCGGCATGACAAGCTCAAGGAGTAACAGGACAAGTCCGATAATAAACCATATTATTTCAGGTTTGGAAAAAAATGATTCGCCCATAGTACATAAATTAAATGGTTAGAGGTATTAAATAGTGTTGAGTAAAGATAAAAAAATTGGAATAATATTCAAGAAGAGTGTCGGAATTCTTTAAGAAGTTGGTGGGGGTACTCTTTATAATGAATTATTCTATCGATAATTCACTACCTATTTCTCTCAGCCATGATGTAACCTTCCGCGAATGGAAATTCAGGTTTTCCCTGGTGCGGTCACCCTCCATCTTGATCAGGTGGCCACTGTACATACCTGTGCTCTCGTCGAACTGGTAACAAATAAACCGGATAGTACCTGAACCATCCTTTGTATCATGGGGAGCTGTTACTTTGCTTAAAGCTATATATTCTATGTAACGTGCATATTTGTACAATTCTTCACTTGCTATTTTTCTTCCTGAAAACTCATATTTACCAATATATTCATCTGCTTTATCCTGACTGATCTCAAGATCATTATTGGGAAAATTGACTCCATCATTATTATATGTAAAAACATTTCCTTCACTATCAATAATAAAACCCTGATGATTAGTACCCCGGATATGATCATATTGGAAAAGTATCATCTGATTAATTGTTGTAAAATCACTCTTTTTGCATCCTGTAACTAACAGAATGACAAGAAATGCTATTGTGAAATTTATAACCGGCCTTTTCATAATGTTATTATATTTCAATAAAAACCTTCCTGGTTATTATATGAAATGCCTCTTCGTAATAAAGATATTGAAGAGAGGCAAAAAGTTGCGTCTTGTAAAAAAATTTTCCGGTTTCAATTTTTTTTTGTAAATTTTAACGGTATTTATTAAGCCGGGATTATGCCGGCAACAATGGTTTTTCCATCCGTAAAGAATACGGATAAGTAGCTTATTAAGAGTTATTAACAAGTAATGTTTATCAGCATCTTAAAGTGTATATCAAGGAAAGGAAACAGGGATTATGGAAAAATTCTTCGATTATTTTGACGGCCGGTATAGGGAATCAATACTTAGTGATACCGGCATGGAAGAAGGGCCTGTGATTACAATATCACGTCAAACCGGATGTGATGCCCGTCAGATTGCTGAAAATGTTGTGGATAACATAAACCGTAAAACCAATACCAACAAATGGAGATGGATCGATAAAGATATTATCTATGCCATAGCAAAAGAGCTTAATACCGATTCACAAAGGGTAGAGAACTATTACAAGGGAATGGAACTTACCAATATGTCGGAAATGATAATGGCCTTTTCCGGGGGATTTGTAAGTGATCAAAGGGTTAAGAAAGCTATTAAAGATGTAGTGTCAACAATATGCAAAGAGGGTTATGTTGTTCTTGTAGGCAGGGGAGGAGTCTCTATTGCCCGTAATATTGTCGATTCACTTCATGTGAGGTTGATCGCCCCTTTTTACTGGAGGGTAGAGAATGTGATGAAAAAGAAGGAAATAGAAATAGAGGCTGCGGAAGAATATATAGTCGACACCGACGAAAGACGCCATAATCTTATTACTACATTCCTCGAAAAGAAATCAGTAAACATCGACTTCCTTTTTGATGTTACAATTAACCGTTTCTCATTCAACATATATGAATGTGCTGATCTGATCGTTTCCATGTATGAGAAGAAAATCAGCAGGCAGATAACAGAACGGAAACGCAAGAAAAACATACTTTAACCCCCCACCGCCACTGAAGGGGGCAAATGACTGTCCCCTCAACCCCTCCCGATACGCAATCACTACGTTCAAGCTATCGGGACGACCTGTTCCGCTATAGCAGAAGGCTCTAAAGGGGGGCTGACCCCCCACCCCCCCTAAAGGGGGGCTAAAAACCCATAAGTAATTGGAGTTCAATAGAATTTGGGTTTTATATCCCCTGCCTGCCGGTAGGCAGGCCTTTAGAGGGTGGGACGCGTTAGCGGACCGGGGATTATTCACAAACCTCCCCAATCTTCTTAATATGATCACTTAATCTTTTATCAAGA
>CAZOZU010000011.1:0-16443 GCA_964584355.1 uncultured Rikenellaceae bacterium | reverse complement strand
TCAGCGATCTGGAAACCAACGTTCCCCTGCTGACACAAAATGTAGATGGAACAACCTATGGACGTATGAATTATTGGGCTGGAAAATTCTTGCTGGCAAAGTTATACCTTAATGCCGGGGTTTATACAGGAACTGAAAATTGGGATGCAGTGATTGCTGCCTGTGATGAGATAATCAACTCGGGTAAATATTCTCTTGAATCCAACTATTTTGCCAATTTTAATGTGGACAATTCAGGATCCAAAGAATTCATATTTGCCATACCATACGACCAGATTTTCTTTCAGGGATTCAATATGAACATGTCAACCCTGCACTACGGAAGCCAGTATACCTATAACCTTACATCACAGCCATGGAATGGTTTCTGTTCACTCGAAGAATTCTATAATTCCTACGAGGACGGTGATCTCCGCAAAGGTGATCCCGGAACCATTGACGGTCCTGCTGCAAGAAGAGGTAATTTCCTTGCAGGCTATCAATATACAACAGGTGGTGTCCTTGTTATGGACGATGGCGCAGATGGCGATGATCCTGACGGGAAACCTCTTAATTTCGGGAATATTGGTACAGGCGAAGCCCAGATCAATGAATTGGGCCCACAATGCTGGCGCCAGTCAGGTGTAAGGATAGGTAAATGGGAATATCAGATTGGAGGTACAGAAAACATGAGCAACGATTATTCAGTATTCCGTTATGCTGATGTACTTTTAATGAAAGCTGAGGCATTGTGGCGTAAAAGCGGAAGTGCTACAGATGCAGCTGCACTGGCACTGGTTAACCAGATCAGGGCACGTGCAGGTTTGGACAATATTACATCATTGGATGGCAAACTGAGCTTTGATTTAGAAGGTGCTTCAGTTGCGGGTGGAGAATTATTTAGTGAAAGGGGTCGTGAAATGTTCGGAGAACATTACAGGCGTCAGGATCTTATCCGCTGGGGATTCTGGAGCATGAATGAAAAATGGACCCTCCCTCATAATAACCCTGGAGATGTAATAAAATCGGATGAATACCTTGGTCTGTTTCCTATCAATAAATCAAAATTGTCTGCTAACCCGAATCTGGAGCAGAACCCTGGTTATCCGGCAAAATAATATTTGAATAAATCCATTAAGGAGAGCAGGCAATAATTATCTTTGCTTGCTCTTTTTATTTATGATAATAAGTAATCTGCCATTCAAGAAATTCCATTGCGGTAAAATGAGCTGTTCCGATTTCAGAAGTCTGGCTGCAGGAGTAATAAGTATGATTTGCATTATACTCAGTTCATGCAATCAGCAAAGGTCAGAATCGGTCAGTGGCCCTTTGTTTAATCGTATTGATAATAAAAAAAACGGGGTCGAATTTATTAACAGAGTAGAACATACCGAAGAGTTCAATACATATACCTACCGTAACTTCTACAATGGAGCAGGTGTTGGTATTGGAGATGTTAACAATGACAATTTGCCGGACATTTATTTTTGCAGTAATCAGACTGGTAACAAACTATATATCAATAAAGGGGATTTTACATTCAATGACATAACAGAATCTGCCGGGGTCTCCTGCTCCGGCTCTTGGTCAACAGGTGTTACTATGGCTGATATTAACGGAGACGGCTGGCTTGATATATATGTTTGTAAGTCAGGCTCGCTGACCGGAACCAATCGTCATAATGAATTATTTATCAATAATAAGGATCTGACATTTACCGAAAAAGCTTCAGAATATGGTCTTGCTGTAACCGGATTGTCAAATCATGCCTCTTTCTTCGATTTTGACAGGGACGGAGATCTCGATTGTTACCTCCTTAATAACTCGTTTCAGTCAGTCACTGCATTTGACATCCGGAAGGAACAGAGACAGGTTCGTGATAACCAGGGAGGTAATATGCTGTTCCGGAATGATAATGGTCACTTTACAGATATAAGCGGGGAAACAGGTATATATGGTAGTAAAATAGGTTTCGGCCTGGGGGTTAGCATTGGTGATATAAACCATGACGGATGGCCTGATATCTATGTTGCAAACGATTACTTTGAACGTGATTACCTGTATATAAATAATAAGGACGGAACATTTACAGAATCACTCGAAGACCAGCTGCGGGAGATAAGCCTTGGTGCAATGGGTGCTGATATGGCTGATCTCAATAATGACGGCTATCCTGAGATCTTTGTTACGGAAATGACCCCACAGGGTAACGAACGGTTGAAAACCAAAGCTCTTTTTGAATCATGGGAAACATATCAGAATAAAGTGACGAGAGGATTCTATCATCAGTTTGCAAGGAATGTCCTTCAGTTTAACAATAAGAACGGCTCCTTCAGTGAAATTGGCAGGTATGCCGGGGTCAGTGCAACAGACTGGAGCTGGGGAGCAATGATAATGGATCTTGATAATGATGGATGGAATGATATTTTTGTGGCAAACGGTATTTATAAAGACCTCCTTGACCGCGACTATCTTGATGTATATTCCGACCCTTCTCTTATGCGATCGATTATTAAAACCGAGGAAAAAGCTATCCTCAAAATAATAGAAATGATCCCGTCAGTTAAAATCCCTAATTATATTTTCAGGAATAACGGTAATCTGACCTTTACAAATAAATCAAATGAGTGGGGACTGAATACACCTTCATTTTCCAACGGGGCAGCATACGGAGATCTAGATAATGACGGGGATCTTGACCTGGTAGTAAACAATCTGAATATGCCGCCTTTTATATACAGAAACGGTTCAACAGAAAACTCCGGTTCTAATTTTATCACTATCAGAATAAAAGGTGCCGGAAAAAACAGGTTTGGTATAGGAACTGAAATTACACTTTATCATGACGGAACCAAAAAATTCCTGGAACAATATCCTGCAAGAGGATTCTTTTCAAGTATCGATCCCAGACTTCATTTTGGTCTTGGTAATTGTCAAAATATTGACTCTTTAGTGGTAAAATGGCCTGAAGGTACCTATTCAGTATTTTATGATATGCCTGTAAATCAATTCATCACAATAGACCAAAATGATGTAAAACAAATCTCTCAGTACATAACTGAGAAACCTGCTCATACAATATTTCATATGGAGGAAAATATTAACGGCCTGAATTATATTCATAAGGAGAATGATTTTGTTGATTTCGATCGTGAAAGGCTGCTTTTTCAGATGTTGTCAAATGAAGGACCACACATAGCTGTAGGTGATGTGAATGGAGATAACCTTGATGATATTTATATATGTGGCGCCAAAGATTCTCCAGGTGCTTTATATATACAGAACCGGAAGGGATATTTTAAAAGATCAAACGAGAAATTATTTGATGCTGACAAGATATCGGAAGATACTGATTGTTCATTTTTTGATGCTGACAATGACGATGATCTTGATCTCTATGTTGCCAGCGGAGGGAATGAGTTTCCGTCAAGCTCATCAGCCCTTACAGACAGGCTTTATTTAAATGAAGGACATGGTAACTTCAGGAAATCATCACAGGTATTGCCGGTAAATAAATATGAAAGTACTTCATGTGTCCGGCCTGCTGACTTTGACGGTGACGGAGATTCGGATCTCTTTGTTGGAATACGTTTAATTCCCTTTGCCTATGGAGTTCCAGCCGATAACTATCTGCTTGAGAATGATGGCAAAGGCCATTTTACTGATGTTACAGGGCAATTGGCTCCCGGACTTATTAAAGCAGGGATGGTCACCGATATGGTTTGGGCAGATGCTGATAATGACGGCGATAAGGATATGTTTATAGTCGGCGACTGGATGCCGGTTAAGATTTTCATCAACAATAGCGGGACTTTTACCGATGAATCAGAACAATTTGGCCTTACCGGCACCGAAGGATGGTGGCACAAGATTATTGCCAGGGATTTAAACGATGATGGCAATATAGATTTTGTACTTGGAAATCATGGCCTTAATTCTTTTCTTAAAGCCTCTGAGAAGAAACCTGTCACAATGTACGTCAATGATTTCGACCTTAACGGGAATATAGAACAGATTATTTGCAGATTTATCGGAGAGGAATCATATCCCGTCGTGAAGAAAGATGACCTGGTAAGACAAATTCCTTCCCTGCAGAATAAATATAAAAAGTTTGATGATTATAAGAATCAGACTATTCAGGATATCTTCCCTCTGGAAATATTAAATCGCTCAATCCTATTAAATGCCTATGTTTTGGAAAGTTGTACTATGATCAATAACGGATCAGGTTCATTTCATTTAATACCTCTGCCGCGTGAAGCCCAGTTTGCACCTGTTTTTGCAATTATTGCTAATGATTTTGACCATGACGGGATTTGTGATATATTGCTCGGAGGAAACCAGTATAGGGCAAAACCTGAAACAGGTATTTATGATGCCAGTTATGGCCTGCTTCTGAAGGGAACCAAAGACACCGGATGGTTACCTGTTTCATCCCTGGAATCAGGTATTTGTACTAAAGGCGAAATACGTGATTTTAAGTTCCTTAAGATAAATGAATCACAAATTGTTATAGTTGCAAGAAATAATGATAATTTACAGTTTTATAAATATTGACAGAAGCTATGAAAACAAGAATTGACTGGATATTGATAATATTGATTTCAGGAATTATTATTTCAGGATGTACACCAAGATCAAGATATGAGAACAGGTTACAGCATGAATTAGCAAGTGGTGTAAAATACGATTCATTATTCCTTGGCCTTTATTTCGGAATGCCGGAAAAAGAATTCTACATGCATTGCTGGAAACTTAACCAAAAAGGATTGATAAAACAGGGTGAAACCAACACTACTGCAGAATATAAATTAAAAGACGAATTGAAATATCCGGCATTAATGGATTTTTATCCAAAATTTATGGAAAGTAAAATCTTTGAGATGCCTGTATCTTTCAAATATGAAGGATGGGCACCGTGGAATAAAACACTCTCTTCAGAAAGTCTGCAAAAAAAATTACTGAAATGGTATAAGGAAGTCTATGGTCATGGATTTATAAAAGTCAAACATCCGGTACATGGTTCTGCATATGTAAAGATAGACGGGAACCGGCGCATCACGATCTTTATACAGAATGATCTAAATGTTTGGGCTGTTTTTACAGATCTCTCGGTAAAAAAGGAATTAAGTGAATTAAACCCCTTTACTGAAAAGGATGATTAATAAGGCAAGTATCAGGTTTCTAATTAAACAAAGAAGACAAATCAGAATACTCAGATTTATCATCCTATTATTGTTAATCCTCTTTTCCTGCAAAAGCAAGAGGGAAAATCATCTGTTCACACTTATGGATCCTTCTGATACTCATGCGGATTTTGTCAATCATCTTGATTATGAGAGGCAGATCAAAACCAGATTCAATATTTATACTTACCGGAATTTCTATAATGGAGGAGGAGTGGCATTGGGTGATATTAATAATGACGGGCTTATAGATATATTCCTTACAGCAAATATGGCATCCAACGTACTATATCTCAATAAGGGTAATCTGGAGTTTGAGGATATATCTGAACAGTCGGGTATTACCGGAAGTGGTCATTGGTCGACAGGGGTATCCTTTGCTGATGTCAATGGTGACGGCTGGCTGGATATTTATGTGTGTAATTCGGGGATTCTTCAGGGAGAACAGAGAAAAAACGAGCTTTTCATAAGCAATGGTGATCTCACTTTTACTGAAAAAGCCAAAGAGTATGGAATAAATGACGGTGGTAATTCAACACATGGTTTATTTTTCGATTATGATAAAGATGGAGATCTGGACCTTTACCTTCTTAAAAATGCTTTCAAAGCAATTGGAAGCTTTAAACTTGAGGAAGATCTCCGTTCACCCAGGGATTCGGTCGGGGGTGATAAGCTTTTCAGGAATGACGGTAATAAGTTCGTTGATGTAAGTGACCAGGCAGGTATTTATGGAAGTATAATCGGGTTTGGTATGGGTGCTACAATAGGTGATATGAACAATGATAACTGGATGGATATCTACGTGTCTAATGATTTTTTTGAACGCGATTATATTTATCTGAATAACCACGACGGAACATTTACTGAGAATCTGACAAAAATGATAAGGTCGACTTCTGCTGCTTCAATGGGAGCGGATATTGCAGATATCAATAATGATCTTTTCCCGGAATTGTTTGTAACGGATATGCTGCCTGAACCTAATTATCGGGTAAAGACAAAAACAACCTTTGACAGCTGGGAAAGCTATAAGTCCAATCTGGATAATGGGTATCATAGCCAGTTCACACGTAATATGCTTCATTTAAATAATACCGACAGTACATTCAGCGAGATAGGGCGAATGGCGGGAGTATGTTCTACTGACTGGTCATGGGGAGCATTGATGATGGATCTCAATAATGACGGCCTTAAAGACCTGTTTGTCGCAAACGGTATATTCAAAGACCTTACTGATCAGGATTATATTCAGATGTTTGCCAGCACAGATATGATTATGTCAATAGTATCAGGCAATACTGTGGACTACAGGAGGCTTATTGACGCTATCCCTTCTGTGAAAATACCCAATTATGCCTTCAGAAATAATGGTAATTACATATTCAGTAATGTGGCTGCCGAATGGGGTCTGGATGAACCAAGTTTTTCCAATGGCTCTGCATACGGTGATCTTGACAATGATGGGGACCTGGATATTGTTGTCAATAATGTTAATATGCCTTTATTCATATTCCGTAACGAAAGCAATATTATGTTGAAGGATAATCATTACCTGAAGATTATCCTTAAAGGTGATGCACCAAACACAAGTGCTTTTGGTTCAAAGATTATAGCAAAACATAAGGGAAAATTCTTTTTTCTCGAACAGATGCCGGCACGGGGATTTCAATCGTCGGTAGATCCACGGCCGAATCTTGGCCTGGGATCCCTGACAATGGTGGATTCTCTCATAGTCATCTGGCCCGACGACAGAGTAACTATTCTGGGTAATGTAAATACAAATCAGACTCTTACTCTTGATCAGAAAGATGCCGTGACGATGAAACTGGAACTGGTAAATCCCTTAAGAAGGGAAAACAGATATTTTCTGGATATAACCGATAAGTTTAAGACTAATTTCGTTCACCGTGAAGATGATTTCAATGATTTTGAACGCGACCGGCTGTTAAATAATATGATGTCAACGGAAGGACACGGTTTATGTAAAGGGGATGTTAACGGAGACGGACTGGAAGATATTTATGTATGCGGAGCCAAAGGTCAGGCCGGTGCTATGATGCTGCAACAGAATAACGGGACTTTCATGCCTGTTGATAAAGCACTCTTTGAAACGGATAAAATATCGGAAGGTGTTGATTGTGCATTGTTTGATGCAGATAATGACGGGGATTATGATCTGTATGTAGCTAATGGAGGCAATTCATTTCCAGAAAGTTCCTCTGCACTGACTGATCTGTTGTATTTTAATAACGGCAAAGGACATTTTACAAAATCACCCCAGATGTTGCCTGCAGGTAAATATGAAAACAGCTCCTGTGTGCAACCATGCGATTTCGACAATGACGGTACTATTGAACTGTTCGTTGGTATCCGTCTTAAACCTTTTGCATATGGAATCCCGGCAAACGGCTACCTCCTGGAAAACGACGGAAAAGGTAAATTTACTGATGTAACCGCTGAAATCGCTCCTGAGCTGCTTAATATTGGAATGATACACGATATGGTCTGGTCTGACGTAAACGGGGACGGAGCAAAAGATATCTTACTCGCCGGCGATTGGATGGCACTAAAAGTATTTATAAACAATGACGGTAAGTTTACCGAACTGAAAGATGCATTCGGAACAAAAAAAACTGAAGGCTGGTGGAACTGTATTACTGCCTGTGACTTTGACGGAGATAAGGACATGGATTTTATTGCGGGAAATACGGGTTTAAACACACGTTTTAAAGCCACTCCATCAAAACCGGTATCCATGTACATCAGCGATTTCGATCTGAATGGAAATATTGAACAGGTCATCTCCGCTTTTAACGGTGACACTTCATTCCCCATAGCCTTAAAACATGATATGACAAGGCAGATACCGGCACTTAATAAAAAATATCCTAAATATTATATGATTAAAGATCAGCAGGTTACTGATATTTTTTCGGAAGAAAGGCTGAAGAATTCCATTCTTCTGTATGTTTACCTGGCTGAAACATCAATGTTCCTGAATGACGGTACCGGACATTTTTCATGCAAACCTTTACCTGCTGAAATACAGTTTTCTACTGTTTATTCTGTTACAACAGGCGATTTTAATAACGACGGCTTCCGGGATATTTTATTGGGGGGTAATCTTTATAATGTAAAACCGGAGATCGGACGGTATGATGCCAGCTATGGCTCATTGCTTCTGGGCAACGGAAAGGGAGACTTCGAATATATACCTGCCCGGATATCGGGATTATACCTTGAGGGAGAAGTACGGAAAATATTAGAGGTTAATACAAAAAAAGGCAGAATTCTTTTAGCAGTACGCAGCAATGACCGGTTTCAGGTGTATAAAATAAAAAGCCCGTAAGGATGAATAATGAAGAACAAAGTCTTTATATTGTTATATGTTCTTTTGGTTATTTCATGCAAAAAGTCTGAAAAAATAAATGACAGACTCTTTACTTTAATGAATCCTTCCAGGACAAATGTGAAATTCATTAACAGACTTAAAGAAACTGAAGAATCAAACATTATTGAATATCTATATTTCAATAATGGGGCAGGTGTTGCTGCCGGAGATATTAATAATGATGGACTTATTGATCTCTATTTTACATCCAGTCAGGAAGATAATAAGCTTTACCTCAATAAAGGAAATCTTCAGTTTGAAGATATAACAGATAAAGCCGGTGTTGCAGGAACAGGAAACTGGAAGACTGGTGTCACTATGGCAGATGTGAATGGTGACGGTCTTCTGGATATCTATGTATGCCAGGTGGGCAATTATAAAAACTTATATGGCAGGAATCAGCTTTTTATCAATAAGGGTAACCTTAAATTTTCAGATGAAGCACATGAATATGGTCTCGACTTCAAGGGCTTCTCAACCCAGGCTGCATTTTTCGACTTTGATCTTGACGGCGATCTCGATATGTATCTTCTGAACCATTCGGTACATACTTCAAGAAGCTACGGAGCTTCTTCCCTTCGCCTTGACAAGGATTCCCTTGCCGGGGATATTCTGTTCAGAAATGACTTATCTGACGGGAAACAGGTATTCAGAAACGTCAATACCTCTTCAGGTATATTCAGCAGCCAGATCGGATACGGCCTGAGTGTAAATATTGCTGATATAAATAATGACGGATTCCCCGATATTTATGTTTCAAACGATTTCCATGAAAATGATTATCTGTACATTAACAATGGTAATGGTACTTTTACAAACAAACTGACAGAGATCATCGCCCATACAAGCAGATCATCAATGGGTAATGATATAGGTGACTTTAACAACGACGGACTTCTTGACATTTTAGTACTGGATATGCTTCCTAATGAAGCAAAAATACGTCATCAATCAGCCGGTGATGATGATTATGAATTGTATATGCTGAAGCGGGAATACGGATATAATGATCAGTTTGTAAGGAATACTCTTCAACTCAATCTGGGAGATGATCTTTTCAGTGAAATTGGTCTCCTGGCCGGAATATATTCAACCGACTGGAGCTGGTCTCCCCTTTTCTGCGACCTTGATAATGACGGATGGAAAGATATCTTCATTACAAACGGTATATACAGAAGAGCCAATGACCTTGATTATATCAGATTCCTCACAAAAGGAAACAGGTATCTGCCAACGGTTGATAACAGCAATGTCCCGGATAAGATGCTTTATGAAAAGATGCCTCTGTATCCGAATATCAATTTCCTATTCAGAAATAACAGGGATCTTACATTTACAAATATGGCTGCAGAGTGGGGTCTGAATAAACGTTCATATTCTAACGGATCAACATATGCTGATCTGGACAATGACGGAGACCTTGATCTTGTTGTTAATAATATAAATGATAATGCATTTATAATCAGGAACAATTCAATCGTTAAAAACCAAAATCATTTCCTGTCAGTGAAGTTTAATGGTAATGGGCTCAATACCAGAAGTATAGGCTCGAGAGTTACTTTATACCATAATGGCCAGAAACAGGTTGCAGAGCAGTTTCCCGAAAGAGGATTTTTATCATCAACAACAGATGTTTTGCATTTTGGTACCGGTACCGATACCATTATTGATTCCCTTGTAATACGTTGGCCTGATCTGTCGGAACAAACAATAGTGAATATTAAGACTGATCAGTTAATTACACTTGATATTGACAATTCCAGTAAAAAAGACAGTACTACCGATAATGACTTACAGAAAAATCGACTTTTCTCCCCCTTTCATGCAGAGGGACTCGATTTTAAACACATAGAAGATAATTATGTTGACTTTTACCGTGAAAAACTGATACCGCATAGTCTTTCATCTGAAGGACCACCTGTTGCCGTTGCAGATGTAAACGGTGATGGTCTTGAGGATATATTTGCGGGAGGGGCCAAATGGCAAAAGTCTGTATTACTGATACAGAATAAAAACGGGACCTTCAGCACTTCATCTGATCCGGTTTTTCGGAGAATAAATTACGCTGATGATATTGATGCTGTATTCTTTGATGCTGACAACGATGGCGATAAAGATTTATATATAGTTCGCGGAGGTAACGAGATGGCTCCGGGAGATCCGCTGCTTAAAGATCTCCTGCTTTTCAACAATGGAAAAGGAATATTTGAAAAACAAACAAAAGATGTTATACCTGGTATTTCACATAATGGTTCCTGTGTGAAGCCCTGTGATTTCGATAATGACGGGGATACAGATTTATTTGTGGGGTCAAGGTCTGTCCCCGGATTTTACGGTTTGTCACCATTTCAGTATCTCCTTGAAAACGACGGATACGGACACTTCAGGGATGTTACAGATGAAATTACCTCAAACCTCAGGACCGCCGGTATGGTTACCGACGCCTGCTGGGCTGATTATGACGGTGACGGAGATGCTGATCTTTTTATAACCGGTGAATGGATGAAAATCCTGTTATTTGAAAATGTAAACGGCAGGTTTTCGGAAATATCTTCATCAGCAGGTCTTGACAACACAGAAGGCTGGTGGAATTGTATTCATGCTGCCGATATCGACAATGATGGTGATGTTGATATGGTTGCAGGTAACCTGGGACTTAATTCAATTCTCAAGGCAACGACAGAAGAGCCTGTCGAAATGTACCTGAATGATTTTGACAACAACGGTTCAGTCGACCAGATTATTTGTTCATATCTGAACGGCAAGAGTTACCCCGTTGCCCTCTATGATGAAATAGCAAGTCAGATAAAAGGATTTACAAATAAGTTTGAAAACTATTCTGACTTTGCCGGGAAATCTGTTGAGGATCTGTTTGGAACGGAAGCAATTAATCAGTCGTTAAAAAAGAGAGCAGTAATGTTTGAAAGCTCCGTGTTCCTGAATAATAATAATGGTACTTTTAAAAGAACAAAATTGCCTGTTGAAGTCCAGTTTTCACAGGTACGTGATGTTCTTACAGGCGACTTCAACAAAGACGGGTGGATGGATTTTATATTTGTTGGTAATAATTATTCAATAAGGCCTTCCTTTGGCCGGTATGATGCAAGTTATGGATGGTATTTAGCCGGTGATTCAAACCACAGATACACCACATTAATGCCTTTGGAAAGCGGTCTTAAGATTAAAGGAGATGCAAGAAAGATACTCTATGTTAAGATTTCTGGGAATCAATACATAACAGCTGCAATAAATAATGGAGAGCTCCAAATATTTCAGATCCGCTGACATGAACCTGCAATCCTGGCAGATATTTATGCCTTTATTCGGAAATTGCTAAACCAACATAGGAATCTGCTGTTCCGTAATAAAGGAACCATTTTGATTTAAAATAAACAAGTCCTTCAGCAAAAGTAGTCCCTGCTGAATATTGTCCTGAAATTTCATGGGGTAAGGTAGGCTTTATGAAACAAGTATCGGAACGATAGATTACTTTTCCAATATTATTAATATCAAAGACAATTTTCCCCACCGAATATGTAGATTCAGGTAGAGACCTGTCAGCATTTTCTCCATCGGCATTTTTACCATTATATAATAAAACGATTCCTTCGCTGGTTATTAATGCAGGTGGGCCACATTCTACAAGGTCGCTGTCAAACTTTTTCATTCGTGGTTCAACTATTTTTTCAAGCTCTCCTTTTTCATCCAGTAAAGGGATCCAGTCGGAAAGGTTATCTGACCAGGCAAGGTTGATAAATTGCTCTCCCCAATACATCCAGTATTTGTCATTTATTTTTGCAACAACCTGTCGGCCATTTTCCATCTCTGTAACAATAGAACCCGATTTTGACCAGGTGTCTAAGAATTTCCCATCGTATGCTTTTGCGAATGCAGGTCCTTTCTTTTCCCAAACAATCAAGTCCTTTGAAAAAGCCACACTCAGGCGGGCAATCATATAATTCCAGGATGTATAAGTAATCACATATAAGGAATCGCCGGCCTGGACAATTCTCGGATCTTCACATCCGCCCGGATAATCATATACCATGTATTCACCAGAATCAGGATATAGTACGGGAGTTGGGTATTTGGTGAAATGTATACCATCGTCGCTAGATGCCAATCCAATTCTGGAAGTCCGTCCGCCCAGACGGGCCTTTGGATTATCCTCACATCGTAATAGTAAATATACCTTATTGTCCTTGATAATTGCGGCAGGATTAAACACATCTGCTTTTTGCCATTTAACCACCTCACCTTTAATCGGATCAACAAAGCTGAAGGATGAATCTGCTTGTATTATTGGATTTTCTTTTGGTTTATAAAATGAACTTAAATTCCATTCCTCCGAAGGTATTGATTTACATCCCGTAAGAACCAGTAAAATCAGGAAATAGTACATTCTTCTCATAGCTATAAATATTTATTTAAAATAATTCCTTGTTACTAACTCGCAAAAACGGCCGCACATAAATCACTTACAAAAAGTTTACCAGTAAAGGTACAAACTTATGGCGTGGTTTAGAATATATTTTATGTACAACCACATTAAAAATGGATGAAAAGGAAAAACTCATATTGTATCTCATCTTATTATAGAGATTAAGAGACTAACCAATAATATGTATACAATAATTTCCGATGAAGCAAAAATGATGTTTTCATCATATATGGAGTGTAAAACCGGAAACGGGACAGAAGCATCTGAAGGATTTTACTTTGTATATTTCCGTGTAGCGAATCAATCAGGATACACAAAAATTATAAAGAAATAAAAGACCATGTACCAGGGAGTGATACAGACTTGCCTGTCGGCAGAATATTTTTTCATAATAATGGTAACATTTTTTCTTTATATTTTCAATAACGTTTTAATCTCCATTTTTACTATAGCTACACTTCCTTCCTTATATACATATCTATCTTTAGCTCAGATAAACAATCAATTATATGACAATGATGAGAAGCCGAAGAGCCTGTCCCGCTTTGCGGGGCTTCAAAGTCCAATATCCCCGGTTTCATCCGGGGCAGGTTGGATAAAATATCACACAACCCCGACAGGAGGTTGAATAAGCCTTCTTATAAATTTTATTCAACGCCTCCAGCGTTGTCTAAGTGATACAGGCAATTACCATGGATGTTACCATGGATATTGGAATTGGACGTCTCCGACGTCTTACATTTTAACATTACCTGATCTCAGATCAGGATGAGTAAAAAGATAATGATGGAAATAATAAAGGGATTTTTAAATTAAAAAATTGTTACATTAATTCTGAAGTATTACACGGCATGCAGGGTTATCACGAAGTTTCATGGATTAAAACTAATACACTAAACCGTGTAACTCAGTGTTTTTACTCAGTGAAACTCCGTGGTTAATTATTTTACTTCAATTTATCTTTTTTAAAATAACTGCACTTAAAGGACTTAAATTTAAAATTTTACCTGAATCAGTATCCTGAGGCAATATTTCACCTGAAGAAAGAATATTGAAATACTCATTGGATTTCAGTTCTTCCAGATCTACTACTTGAGATTCTCCAGATCTGTTAAAGACCACTAAAATCTCAGCATCATCCAGTTTCCTGCTGTAAGCCAATAGCATTTTCTCATCATCAGCAAGGATAAATTCGAGATCGCCATGAACAAGCACGGGATTCTCTTTTCTCAGTTCAATTAGTTTTTTATAAAAATCAAATAGCTCTTTATCTGGAAAGACCTTATCTACGGGTCTGTCTTTTGAAGGATCAAAATGTGCTTTTTCATCTTCATATACAATGTCATCCCATACTAACGGTTTTCTGCAGTCAGGATCGTCAGCCCCCCACATTCCTACCTCATCGCCGTTCCAGATATGAGGTGCGCCGATGTATGTAAACTGGTGAATAACAAGTATTTTCTGTTCTTTTAGTGTTAATTCATCAGGTTTGTTAATTTTATAATCAGGATTATCAGATGGTTTGGCATTGTATTTATCCATCGTTTTATTAAAAAGTGACGTAGAGAGCCTCGGGGTATCGTGAGTAGCAGTTATATTCATCATAACCTGAAGATTATCAGTCTCAATCCCGTTATTTATTCTTTCAATCTCACTTATAAATTCATTTGGAGTAAGAACAGGTTCTGCCTGTCCGAAAAATCCTCTGGCAATTCTGAACCACCTGTAATTCATTATCGCATCGTACTGATCACCTTCAAGAAATATTTTCGGATTAAGCAGTTTATCCGGCCATTCAAGCCACCATATCTCCCCCACCAGGTAAGCCTCCGGGTTAACTGACCTTACTACTTTACGATAATCGCGCCAGAAGCCCATAGGGACCTCTCCGGCAACATCAAGCCTGAATCCATCAACCCCATCAGCCGGATTGCCGTCATTATCAGGATCGAGCCATCTTTTTGAAACATTGAAAATATGGTTTTTCAAAGATTCTGAATGAAGGTTACCTTCGAAAGGCATTACTTTATTGTCGGGGGGTACTATATCCTTCCTGAATACAGGCATCCATGGATTGTTGCCTCCCCATCCTTCATACCTGAATTCATCTTCCATTGAAAGCGGATCATCATACTCATGTATATTGTACCAGCTGCTGAATTCCGAATTTTTTCCTTTTTCCCTTATATCCTTCAGGGCCCAGAATTCCGGTCCTGTATGGTTCCATGAATAATCCATTATCACTCTTATTCCTCTTTGATGACACTCATCAATTAATTCCAGAAACATGCTGTCAGCTGAAGTCCATTTCCATGTTGAGGAATCATCAGGCTTCTCAGATTGCATTATAGCCACATCCCTGTACGGATCAGGACCAAAGTTACGGTCAATATGCCTGTAGTTCCGTGCATCATATTTATGAAGCGATGGGGAGTCGTTTATGGGATTAAAGTAAATTGCTGTTATTCCAAGCTCCTGAAGATAGTCGAGCTTATCTAAAACTCCCTGCAGATCACCCCCGTAACGTCGAGCCTGGATCTTTGAATAAAAACCATCAGCCTTCACGCTATCCAGCCATGATTCATGTGCATACCAGTCGTGTTCCCAGGGTGTAATATCCCAGTTTGAGGGAAATGTGCCGGGGTAAGATCCCTGTATGTCTGCAATTGTCGGATCATTTCCGGGATCGCCATTACGGAAACGTTCCACGAATATCTGGTACCATATTACTTCCTTGGCCCATTCCGGCACCAAAGTAAGCTGTACATTATCAGCCCTTTGCTTACACCCCGGGGTAAGCAGAGTTGCTAATATCAAAAATGACAAAACAAATTTTAATGATTTCATTTTAAATTTAATTTAAACCACAGAGTAACACGGAGTTAAACACAGTGTTTCACTGTAATAGCTTTTCGTTTTAAATCGCATGTTGCCTAAAATACATAATACATTTCTCTTTCCAGTTCTTTAAGATCTGGTTTGAATGAGACATTTTTCTTTGTCAGGTTTGTTTTAATTTTATTCATAGAACCACCTGAGTCACCATTCCATAATACTCTGTTTCCCTTTTTCAACTTAATGAGATCTCTGTAAAATGGTGTGAGCTCACAGGTATCCCAGTCGATGGTATCCCTTATATAGAATTTTAGTTTCCTATCCAGGCAAGTCTCCTGGCCGCTGTAAATCATTGGCACAATGTGTTTACAAAAAAAATCGTGTAATGAAAATTATTTATTGTACGAGAGTAAATTTAAGACTGAATCCGAAATTTGTATTCGAAGTAGGGAATGTACTTGCCACAAATGGATTATTCATTGTATGATCTGCAAAGACCTGCAGGTTAAACCTGTCGCTCAGGATATAATCGGCAGTAATTCCCATGGTAAATACTCTTTGTCCTGCAACCGGTTGATTTACATCCTCAATCAGTTTCCTTGCAAGTGTTT
>CAZOZU010000010.1:0-16969 GCA_964584355.1 uncultured Rikenellaceae bacterium | reverse complement strand
ATCAGGGTATAAAAAGCCGGAGAATAAACATGGCCTTATAAGCCTCATAATATCTTAATTACCTGAATAAAGTTTGCTGTAATAAAGATTCATCATAGGTTCTATCACAGCTGATAATGAGTCAATCTGTAAACCAACCGACATATTGTAAATATCAAGAAGGGACTGCATATTTATTCCTGTTGCATAATCAAGTCCGTATCTCTCCTCAGCACTCAGGCCTATTGAATAATCAAGATATGATTTTGAATAGTCTACGATATTACCGATGATTCGTTCGCCTTTATCTTTCTCGCCTGCCATGATCAATACCTCAGCCAGTCCTATGGTAAAAAAGTCATATGGCATCTTTTCCGGAGGCACAATTTCAAGTCCTCTGTAAACAGCTTTTAGAGCTCTGGCAGTATCACCTGTCATAATCAGCTCTTTCCCGAGGCTGCCAAATATCCTTCTGAAATTACTGAACATCCTTCTGTTATTCTCATCAAGATATACTGAAGGATCAGATGCATTACCCCATTTAAACTTGTTCATCATATTATCATACATAACATGGGGATCGATCATACCGATTTCACCTTCTTCTGATACATCTGTTTTTATGGGTACAATCCTGTAAGCCATGCCTTCCTGTACAAAATATTTTTCAAGTCCTTTGTACTGATGTGAAGGAACGGTAGTGGAATAATATACAGGTCTTCTCCATTCATTTGTAGATAGCAGGTCCATGATGGCGAGGTCACCCTTGAAAGCATCATTATCTGAATACTCCCATATTATAGGTGAGACAATTCTGTTCTTATAGTATTCTTTGACAGTACCGTTTGAAAGTACTATGGAGCTATCGACATCAATTATGAATTTATTGGCCGGAATGTAATTAAGATAATCACCCATACCGCTGTAATCAATCATGTATTTTTTATCATCCATGCTGGCAAACCTTACTATCTCTTTCAGGTTTACCGGTTTATCTAATCTTTTATTAACCGGCAGCTGGGTTCGTTTGCCTTCAATATATTTATCCTGTTCCAGGCCAAGAGGCAGCGGATCAGACTTGAAAGCTTTCTGCCGCATCATATCTATATACCACCCGGCCTGTAAATAACTAAGATTTGCTACTCTCACATCTGTTCTTATTTCTTCCACATCCTGTACATACCATACAGGGAATGAATCATTGTCGCCATAGGTGAAAAGAACACTGTTTGGTGCACATGATTCAAGGTAATTGGCCCCTATATCCCTTGCAGTATAACGCCCTGATCTGTCATGGTCATCCCAATTCTGGAAAGCCATAAGAAGGGGACAAACAGATAAAACAAGAACCAGTGTAATAATTAATGAGAACTTATGATTCAGGAATTTACGGAGTTTTTCATAAGGATACATGAAGCCTATTCCAATCCATATAGCGAAAGCATAAAAAGAACCCACATATGCATAGTCTCGTTCCCTGGGTTGATTCGGATATTGGTTCAGATAAAAAATTATGGCAATGCCGGTCATAAAGAAAAATGCCAGGATAAGCCAGAAACCTTTATTATCCTTCCTGTATTGCCATACCATACCTGCAATACCTAAAAGAAGCGGAAGAAAAAAGTATTTATTATGACCCGGATTTTTTTCGAGATCATCCGGGAGATTGTCTTTAATACCAAGACGGGCATCATCAATAAATTTAATCCCGCTGATCCAGTTACCATGAAGGTTATTACCATTGCCCTGTATGTCATTCTGACGACCGGCAAAATTCCACATGAAATATCTGAGGTACATAAATCCTACCTGGTGCCTGAAAAAGAACCGCAGGTTTTCACCAAAAGTAGGGCAGATTATTGTTTCCCTGCCGGAACTTGTATTAACAGCATATCGCCTCCCTTTAATTTTCCCCCAGTATTTATAAGCATCTTCATGTGCCGGATCAGAACTCCACATGCGGGGGAATATTGTTGTAAATTCCTTATTATATTCGTACTCCGGACGATAATAAGGAGTGTATTTGCCCTCAACTTTGTTGTATCCGGCAATGGCTCTCTTTACATCAACAGCAGGAGCATTATAATAGGGTCCATGTAATTTCGGGGAACTCCCATATTGCTGCATATTTATATAGTAGGATAATGCAAAAATATCTGACGGATTATTCTGGTTCATAGGTGGTTTTGCCGAGGAACGTATCATGATCACAGCATATGATGAATATCCGATCATTATCACTGTAAGACAGGTAATTATGTAATTGAGAATAACTTTATTATTCTTTATTGAGTATCTTATTCCGAAAACCAGCAGGGCGCCAAGAGCTGTCAGGAAAACAATAAGCCCGCTGTTATAGGGCAAGCCGAATACATTTACTAATAACAATTCAAACCAGCCGGCAACTTCAGGAATACCGGGAATAAGGATAAAAACCAGGAATCCCAACAAAATAACAGCTATAATAAGTGTATAAACTATGCCCTTTTTTGTTACTTCATATTTCCTGAAGTAAAAGATAAATACAAGAACAGGGAGTACCAGCAGGTTCAGGCGGTGAATACCCAATCCCAGGCCCATAATATATGCTATCAGGATTATCCATCGTCCTGATGTTGGTTCGTCAGCCTGTTCTTCCCATTTAAGCATTGCCCAAACCACCATCCCCACACAAAGTGATGACATAGCATATAATTCTCCCTCAACTGCTGAAAACCAGAATGTGTCGGAAAAAGTATAAGCCATTGCACCGAGGAGTCCACTACTGAGGATTACAGGTACCTGATTAAGTTCAAGTGTACTATTCCGTGTAAAAGATCTTCTGACAAGATGTGTTATTGTCCAGAAGAGAAACATAATGGCAAATGCGCTGGTAATTGCTGATAACAAATTGACCATTAAAGCTGCCTTCGATGTATCACCACCGGCAAAAAGGGTTGCAATTCTGGTAACCATAAGAAACAGGGGTGCTCCCGGTGGGTGTCCTACCTGCAGCCTGAACCCTGAAAGAATAAACTCACCGCAATCCCAAAAACTGACTGTGGGTTCAACTGTAAGGATATATATTACAGCTGAAAACAGGAACATAAACCAGCCTATAATGTTATTCCAGCGGCGATAGGTGCCCCATACTGATTCCATAAATATTTATTTAATGAAAAAACAAAGAACGGAAAAAATATTATATGAGACCAATTGATCCTCTATTTTAAAACCATTTTTACCAGCAAACAGGGTCCCACAGAGATCATACAGTTCAACACTTGGTTCTACCCTTTGTAAATAGTACTTCTTTGGATTTTCTCTGTTTGAATTGCTCATATATTTTCAGTTTACACAATATAGTATCTCCAGAGTTTGTTTTTCCATAAAGCTCCTGCATATTCTATCCCTATTCTTGGTCCGGTTTTGAAAACTGGCTTAATTGCTCTATCCTCAACCCAAATTCTGTTCGATATTGCCAGGTCTTCGCCATAAAATGACCTGTTGATGCCCAGTTCTCTTGTCAGTTTTCCAGGTCCGTTGAATCCTTCTATTCCCCTTATCAAAGCAGCCTGGGGATTATCTTTTTTACCTGTTACTATATTTAACATCCAATACATGCCATAAACAAAATATACATAAAGCTTTCCGCCCTGTTCGAACATAATCCTGGTCCTTGTTGTTCTTCCCCTGCTGGCATGACAGGCGAGGTCTTCAGTTCCACGGTATGCTTCTGTCTCGGTTATCATAAACTGCCGGAACATGTTATTCCCGGTTTTGACAATAAGTATTTTCCCAATCAATTCGGGTGCAACATCAAGAACATCACGTATATAAAAGTCACGTGATAAACGTTTTCCGGTTTTCATTTCAGCATCTGATACTTCTCTCATGTTTGTTTTATTCCCTGAATAGTATCTCCCATTCTGTATTACTTTATTTTTTCACAAACCAGCTGATAAAATCCTGATATGTTATGTCAACACAAATAAATTATATTCAATATTCTTTTTTTTAGGAAATATGTTGTATTTTTGCACACCCTAAATCCGCGGGTTTTTACAATAATTAAAAATATATCAAATAAAAATTAATAACAAGTGAACACCTTAAGCTATAAAACAGTTTCAGCGAATAAATCCACGGTCGACAAGGAGTGGGTTATAATTGATGCTGAAGGTGCTATTCTTGGTCGTCTTGCATCCATGGTTGCCAATCTTCTCAGGGGAAAGCACAAGACATACTTCACACCTCATGTTGACTGCGGTGATAATGTTATTGTCATTAATGCTGAAAAAGTTGTATTAACTGGCAATAAATGGACTGGCAAACAATATGTCAGGCACACTGGTTATCCCAGCGGACAGAGATTCACCTCGGCTGAGGAACTGTTAAAGAAAAAGCCAATTAAACTTGTTGAAAATGCTGTAAGAGGCATGTTACCAAAAAACCGTCTCGGAAGGGCTCTTTTCAGGAATATGTATGTATATACGGGAGACTCACATCCGCATGAAGCACAAAAACCCAAAAAAATCGAACTCAACAACTAATATTCAGATATGGAAGCAATTAATGCTACTGGAAGAAGAAAAGCAGCTGTTGCCAGAGTATTTTTAAGTGAAGGCAAAGGCAAAATAACAATCAACGGTCAGGATTATAAAAAGTATTTCGCAACCGATATTCTTCAATACGTTGTTACCCAACCTCTGCATATTGTAAATGCTGCAGATAAATATGATATAAACGTTAATCTTGAAGGAGGAGGCTTTAAAGGACAGGCTGAAGCACTCCGTCTTGGTATAACAAGAGCCCTTGTAAAAGCTGATGAAGAAAACAAGAAACCGCTGAAGGCAAATGGTTTCCTAACAAGAGATTCCAGGGAAGTCGAAAGGAAAAAATCCGGCAGACCCAAAGCCCGGAAGAGATTCCAGTTTAGCAAACGTTAAGAATAGTATAACAATCAATAGAGATGCAAGTTTAGTATCTAAATTACAAAGACTTCTATATATAAGGACTACTTTGTAATTGATTGAAAGAATGTAAACTTAAATAACAAAAAATGCCAAGAACAACTTTTAAAGAACTACTCGATGCCGGTGTTCATTTCGGACACCTTAAAAGAAAATGGAATCCTGCAATGGCTCCCTACATCTTTATGGAGCGAAACGGTATTCACATCATTGATCTTGAAAAAACAATTGAAAAAATCGATGAAGCTGCTTCAGCAGCAAAGCATATAGCAAAATCAGGGAAAAAGATATTATTTGTTGCCACCAAGAAACAAGCAAAGGAGATAGTTGCCGAAAAGGTAAAAAATGTAAATATGCCTTATGTTACTGAACGCTGGCCCGGAGGAATGCTTACCAACTTCCCTACAATCAGGAAGGCTGTTAAAAAGATGGGTTCTATTGATAAAATGGCCTCCGACGGCACATTTATGAATCTGTCTAAACGTGAAAAACTTCAGATCACCAGGCAACGAGCCAAACTTGAAAAGAACCTTGGCAGTATTGCTGACCTGACCCGCCTTCCCTCTGCACTTTTTGTCGTTGATGTCTGCAAAGAACATATTGCTGTCAGAGAGGCTAAAAGACTCGGCATTACTGTTTTTGCCATGGTTGATACCAATTCTGACCCTACAGAAATAGATTTCCCGATACCGGCAAATGATGATGCATCAAAATCTATTTCACTGATAGTTGATATACTATGTAACTCTATCGAAGAAGGTCTGAACGAAAGGAAAATTGAAAAAGAAAAAGAACCTCAGCAAAAAGAGAAAAGTATTGACACAAAAGATGCTGAAGCAAAAAATATTTCCGATTCCACCGAAGAAGTTAAAGATAGTGATAAGGAGGAATCCCATGATGAAGACACCTCTGAAGAAAAGGCTGACAATAAGAATATTGAGAGCTCAGATGAAGAATCAAAAGAGGAAAATAAATAGATTATTGTTTTGAACAAATTAAGAATTAAATAATGGCTACAATAAGCACTGCTGATGTTGCAAAATTGAGAAAAGTGACTCTTGCGGGTATGATGGATTGTAAAAAAGCCCTTGAGGAAGCAGGAGGCAATTTTGACAAGGCAATAGAAATAATACGTAAGAAAGGACAGGCTGTTGCAAGTAAAAGAGCCGACCGAGAAGCCAGCGAGGGTGTTGTCCTGTCAAAAACCACATCAGATGGAAAACTGGGTACAATTATTGTCCTGAATAGCGAAACAGATTTTGTTGCCAAGAATGCCGACTTTATCGGCCTGGCAAATAAAATAATTGATATCGCTCTCGAGAATAAACCATCTGACCTTGAAACTCTCAAAGATATTCCCCTTGACGGAGTTAAAACAGAAGATAAGATCGTTGAATTTGTTGGTGTTATAGGGGAGAAGCTTGAATTATCATACTATGATAAAATTGAAGCTCCTCATGTTCAGGCATATATTCATCCCGGAAATAAGCTTGCCACGCTAGTGGGGTTTAATAAAGCCGGTCTGGATATCCAGGTATACAAGGATGTAGCTATGCAGGTAGCTGCCATGAATCCTGTTGCTGTTGATAAGGATGGTGTTCCACCTGAAGTTATTTCCCAGGAAATCGAAATAGGTAAAGATCAGGCCAGACGAGATGGTAAACCTGAGGAGATGCTGGAAAGGATAGCCCAGGGAAAACTTGGTAAGTTCTTTAAGGAGAATACACTGCTGAACCAGGAATTTATTAAAGACAATAAACAAACTGTGGGTCAATATCTTAAATCTGCCGATAAGGACCTGACAGTTACTTCTTTTAAGAGATATTCATTAAACCTTTAACTTAAGTTCATGATTCATAATTAAAGGTGGCGCTCCATGGCGCCATCTTTTTTTTGTCTCCGTATTATCATATCTTTACGATTCAGAAACATTTGGTATGGACTATTCAAGGATATTATTAAAGCTCAGTGGTGAATCAATTGCCGGGAAAGGAAATCAGGGCATAAATGAGACCATTCTTGATGAATATGCAATACAGATAATCGAGGTAGTAAATAAAAAATGTGAGGTTTCCATTGTCATTGGTGGAGGTAACATTTTCCGTGGACTAAAGGGTACAGAATCAGGTTTTGACAGGGTAAAAGGAGACCAGATGGGAATGCTTGCCACGGTGATAAACAGCCTTGCCCTTGAAAGTGCCATAAAAAAAATGGGTGGTCGCGCAACGGTATTTACCTCAATAAGAATGGAACCTGTGGGAGTACTCTATAACAGGGATAAAGTAATTGTTGAAATGCAAAAAGGAACAGTCTGTATATTATCGGGAGGAACCGGAAATCCTTTTTTTACAACTGATACGGCCTCAGCTCTCAGAGCAGTGGAAACAGGAGCGGATGTACTCCTTAAAGGCACAAGGGTAAATGGTGTATATACCGCTGATCCAGAAAGAGATACAAAGGCAATAAAATTCGATAAAATAACATTTGAGGAAGCAATAGCCCTCAGACTTAAAATAATGGATTCCACAGCTTTTACAATGTGCCGTGAGAATAATATGCCGGTTATAGTTTTTGATATGAATAAACCCGGTAATCTTATGAATGTTGTTACAGGCAAAAAAACAGGAACTCTTATTTATAATTGAAATAGATTGCATTTTCACCTAATTTATTATTTTTGTTATTCTTGTGACACTTTATTGTAA
Organism: uncultured Rikenellaceae bacterium; assembly: GCA_964584355.1. Taxonomy (GTDB): domain Bacteria; phylum Bacteroidota; class Bacteroidia; order Bacteroidales; family VadinHA17; genus LD21. The sequence continues at coordinate 9,333 of CAZOZU010000010.1, read as the reverse complement.
ATAACAGGAACAAGGAAATTTAATCCACACAACCTGATTAATATGAATGAAGACGTTGAACTTATAATAGAAGAGACAAGGGACAGGATGGAAAAAGCCCTCGATCATCTTGAACATGAACTCTCCAGACTACGTGCAGGAAGGTCAAATCCTGCTCTTCTGGATGGAATTACAGTCGACTATTACGGAGTTAACACACCATTAAACCAGGTTTCGAATATAAATACTCCCGACCCAAAAACGATCCTGATTCAGCCCTGGGAAAAATCTATGCTGGGAAGCATAGAAAAAGCTATCATGGCAGCAAACATAGGACTTACCCCAATAAACAACGGTGAGGTAATACGGATTAATATCCCTCCATTAACTGAAGAAAGAAGGCATCAACTGGTAAAACAGGTCAGAAATGAGGGTGAAACTGCCAAAATAAGCATACGTAATTCCAGGAAATGGGCAAATGATGAATTAAAAGAGCTTCTTAAAGATGGCCTTCCTGAAGATACTGAAAAAGATGCAGAAACAAAGGTCCAGGACCTTACAACCGAATATAATGCAAAGATTGATAATGTGATGGACCTGAAAGAAAAAGAGGTTATGACGGTTTAAGGATCAGAATATATTTTGTAGCAGCTTTAACAGCTTCTTCACTAAATACATCTTTATAAAACTCCTTATTTATATAAGCCTTCGTTTGCGACAGATAAAATTCACTTGCAGGTATTCCTGATGCCCCTGTAGGTATTACTGTTAACGACTCATCCCAATCGGCTGTGTTGAAGATATGTCTTTCCGAAGCACCATGGTCAATAATAAATCCGGGATCAAATGAATAAGGACTCACGGTATGGTTACTTCCCCCTACAGGATAAGCATCTGAATTAAAGTTAAATACTTTATCAAGGAATGGCACTGCTGAGCCCAGAGGATGTGAGATTACTATCTTATGAACATTACCCCAGGTCCACTTTGACTGATCCTTTCCAAGCTCTGTTGTCATAGTTGCCACACACTCCTTAAAGCTTCTGAGGATTATATCATCAAGTGTCTCTGTTTCAGGAGTAGAAATATCATCCACCCATGTATCAGGACCCGTTGAGAGTATGCGGTATATGTAGTAATCCTTAACAAGATAAAATTGCTGATCAAACAATTCCGATAATTCATCTGACAGAAGGTGCTTGTTAAGACTTATCCTGAAATATTCGAATACAGCAGGAGCTACAAGACTGGCATTCATATCATAATCCCACCCTGACAAGGTCTTTAACGCTTCTGCTTCAGCAGTTGTAAGTTCATCTGTTCTTTCATTCAGTCTGAGTATATAGGGAGTCATCAGGGCAGCATAGTCGGAATGTTGATCCGTTACCATCCTTTTAAAATCCTCTATCTTGAAAATATCCTTCTCATCAAGCATTTGGCGTATCCTGTTTATCCTGTATGGTAATGCAAAGCCGGTACCTATATAATAAGGATAATCATCAGCTACTGTCCTGTTATTTGCTGAGGATACATAACCAATATCAGGATTGAAGCTCGAGGGAAGCTGTTCAAACGGTACATAACCTTTCCAGTCGAACTCATCTGTTTCTCCATTGCGAATTGATGTCCCTGTCCCCTTTCTAATTGCAATGCCGCCACCTGTATTTAATCCTATGTTTCCATCCACATCGGCATAAACAAAATTCTGGCTTATTGATCTGAAATTACTGATCGCTGTTCTGAAATCATCCCAGTTTGCAGCCCTGTTAAGCAGATATACAGCTTTTATCTCATCACTGTAATCATAACCTGACCATCTCATCGAAAGTGACACATCCTTTACATCTCTGAATCCCGAAATAATTGGTCCACGATGAGTAAATTTAAGTTGAAGAGTATCAGCATCTCCCCCCTTGATTTTGATTATTTCATCTCTTACAACCATATTTTTCCATTCACCATTAAAAAAATACTGGTTCTCATTTTCAGGATTTATTTTTTCTGCAAAGAGATCAATATCATCAACCATCAGGTTTGTCAGGCCCCAGGCAATCTTTTCATTATGCCCCGCAACAACAAAAGGTTGTCCTGGTACGATAACACCCGTAACATTAACTTTTCCCGGTACTACATGGTGCATCTGGAACCATATTCCGGGTGATCCGAAACTAAGGTGCATATCGTTTGAAAGTATAGGTTTACCTGTTTCGGTTCTTTTCCCATTTACTGCCCAGTTGTTGCTTCCGGAAAAAGATACTATTCCCAGAGCTTTCAGCTTATCAATTGATGAGATAAACTCCCGGGCACTTTGTAGTACTTCATCACTCAAGTTGAATTCAGGAAATACAAATGAGTTCACTGCTTTCCAGTCAGGTATCAGTTCTGCTGATTTCTCAGCTCCAAATTTCCCTGTAAGCCTGTAATAAAAAATGTCTGATGACAGATTATCCGAGGCCAGATCCCATCCCATATACCCTATTATATTAGCCATATCTTCCGGCTTCCACGGATCGGGTTTATACCCGAGAATTTTGAACTCAGGCGGTAATTTTTTCCCGGCTTCTGATATATAGGCATTCACACCATCAGAATAGGCCTGCATGCAATCAAGAATAAAAGGTTCTTCATTGCTTAAGACCATTTTTGATTTGGCTGTCATTTCAAGGCTGCGCAGAAACAAATCTGTCTGGATATAGTCTGCACCGAATATTTCTGAGAGCCGGCCGGTTGTTGCTCTCCTTATAAGATCCATCTGCCATAGTCTTTCCTGTGCCATAATATAACCTGTGGCAAAATAGAGGTCATGCTCATTTTCGGCATACAGATGAGGCATACCTCTTTCATCCCGGTATACAGTAACCTCTTCTGTAAGTCCTGTAAGATAAATCTCTCCTTCATATTCCGGCAGCGCACCCTTTTTAATGCCACGCAGTATAATTAACCCTGCAATAACTGCCAATACTATCAGAGTTACTAATAAGTAAATGATTTTTTTAAATATTTTCATGTCATCGGATTTTATAATACTAATATACGATTTTAACAGAATTATCAGTATCTGACTCCTCTGAGACCCGAGGTGCAATTCCTGCATGTTTCTACACTATGACGGGATGTGAGGATTTTATTTCTGAAGTTTCTGTATTCAGCACCTTCCCAGATATCTCTGAAGGGTCTCTCATTAATATCTCCCATTATATGATCAGCATTCTTATCAAAACAGCAGGGTACCACCTTCCCATCCCAGGTTATTACCGGGTTGAACCATAACCGGGCACACCTGTTGGGAAACCTGTTTTTTATAAAATATATTCCGTTCCTTTTTCTGTACCTCGCAAAATCAGTCTTTGAAGGCAACCAGGTTTCATAAGCTTCCTGATTGATTATCTGCATTGATTTCAGTTTCAGTGAAGTATTCATTTTTCGGGCTAACCGCTTAACAGAAGATATCTGGTGTTCATTTTTTCTGTTTACAAGAAACTGAATTTCAATGTTTAACGCTGAGGATGCCCTTTTCTTCGCTTCACTAATATTTTTGAGGCCATCCATTACAATGGCCAGGTCACCATTGATCCTGTATGAAGAATATGTTTTTTGGTCAGTGCCGTCAATCGGTATGATAAGTTTTTTCAACCCGGATCTGACTATTTTTCCGGCATTTTCTTTTGAGAGGAAATGACCATTTGTTGATACAATTGTATTTATATGACGGGATCTCTCGAGAAATGAGAAAAAATGGGGATGCATCATTGGCTCACCCTGAAAATAAAGGCTCATATAAAATAGATATGGTTCAAGTTCAGTTAAAAATTTATTAAACATATCTATGTTCATAAAGCCTCGCTCCCTTGTCATCAAACCAGATCCGGCATTACATTCATGGCAATTCAGGTTGCAATGATTTGTCAGCTCTACGCCTAAAGAAACAGGCATACCACTAATAAAAGCTGTTCCTGTAGTAATACTTTTTAAATACGATATTACAGCATTTAAAGCATTAATCGTCCTGATTCTCATCCACAACTAAAGTAAGAATTAATGAAAATTTAAGATAATGAAAATAATTTTATTTAAATATATAGGGTATATAAGTATTGTTAAGGTCTTATTAACGAAGAAGTATAAAAAAATGAATTACTATGTATAACTAAATTAAAAATGCCATGAAAACACTGAAAAACATCTCCTTTTATGCAGTACTTATTTTACTGGCCTTTACATTTCAGTCTATGTCAGGGAATGATACTGCTGAAAAAAAGAAAGGTGACCAACAATCCTATTTAACAATCAAGGGTAAAGTTTCAGATGCCGAAACAGGATCACCTCTTGTTTTTGCAACAATCGCTATTACAGAATCCAATGTTGCAGTTGTTACAAATATTGATGGGGAATTTCTATTAAAGATCGGGGAAGCTCTTGTTACACAGAACCTTGAGATAACTTATCTTGGATATAAGAACAAAATAGTACCCATAAGTACTTTGAAAACCAATGGGAATAATAATAATATCCAACTGGAATCTGCTCCGATTCCTATCAGAGAGATCGTTGTTAAGCCTCTGGATCCTGATGTAATAATGGCAAAAACGATTGCCAATATTCATAGAAACTATGAAACGGTTCCTAATCTTATGACAGCATTTTACAGGGAAACAATCCGCAAAGGCCATTCGTACGTATCTATAGGTGAGGCAGTTATTGAAATATTCAAGGCGCCATATAATAATATTCTCCGCTTTGATGCCACACGTATCTATAAAGGAAGAAAGAACACGGAGATAGAGAAAATTGATACTCTTTTGTTTAAACTACAGGGAGGGACAACGAGTGTATTGCAGCTTGATCTTGCCAAAAACACTGAAGCAATACTTACATCTGAAGCATTTAAGTATTATGATTATTCTCTCTCAAGTGTTATTGAGATTGATGGTAAACCTCATTATATAATAGATTTTGTACAGAAACCGATGGTAGAAGAACCATTATTTATGGGAAGTCTTTTTATTGAAATGGACTCATATGCCATCACAGAAGCCGAATTCGGTTTTAATCTGTCAGACAAAGATGCTGCTGCTTCGATTTTTATTAAGAAAAAGCCGTTTAGTGTTAAAGTTACTCCTGAAGTTGCAACATACCGTACAAAATACCGTGAACAGGATGGTAAATGGTATTTTGCATATTCAAGGGCTGAGGTCAAGTTTAAGGTCGACTGGAAGAAAAAGCTTTTTAACAGATTCTATACCACTATGTCGGAAGTTGCAATTACTGACCGTACTGACGAAGAAGTTATTAAATTTGCAGGTAAGGAAAAAATGAAATATACGGATGTATTTACTGAAGAAGTCGGTGCATTTGTTGATCCTGATTTCTGGGGAGATTATAATGTAATAGAGCCTGACCAGAGCATAGAATCGGCAATACGCCGGCTGAACAGAAAATTAAGATTCAGCGACAGGGAAGACCTGGCTGAAAATTAAAATAATGAACAGGGAAACTGAAATTATTAGGAGGATCCGCCAGGGTGATGAGGGACAGTTTGAATCACTTTTCAGATCCTCCTATGTTTCCCTCGTTCAATATGCAAAGAGCCTTGTCAGAGATCATGATACTGCTGAAGAAATTGTTCAGGATTTTTTTTTCAGATTCTGGCAGGACAGAAAAAAAATAATGATTGAAAGTTCTTTGAATGGTTATCTTTTCAGGGCAATTCACAACCGGTGCATACACTGGATTAATCATACCCGCGTTGTTGAGAAACATGCCAGAGAAATGACATACACATCAGCTGAAAATACTGAAAACCCTTCAGATGTATTTCAATATAACGAACTTCAGTTAAAAATAGCAAAGATAATTGAACGCCTTCCTGAACGATGCGGAAGGATATTCTGCATGAACAGGTTTGAAGGATTAAAATATGCAGAAATTGCAAAAAGGCTTTCAGTGTCAGTTAAGACAGTAGAAGCCAACATGGGAAAAGCACTTAAAGAATTTAGAAGAGCATTAAAAGAATAATGAAAGAAAAAATGAATATAGAGAAATTTACCGACAGGGACTGGGAAGAACTTGCTTCCGCACTATCGGGAGAAAAAGAGGATAAGTCGGAATTGCTTAATCGGTTTCTTGCAGAAGAGAGAAGCAATACAAAAGAATTATGGGAAAAACTTGGGAAAATGAACGATGACAGGGAAATAAATGTTGATAAAGCATGGAATAAAGTATATTCCAAACTTAATGAATCGGGGTATATGACAACAAAAACTCCGGCCAGGGTTTTCCGCATGGGAAACAGAATTATGAAAATTGCAGCTGCAGTTGTGATCCTTCTGAGTATTGGTGCCGTCACGGTTTATTACGCTACTACGAATAAGCAAATTATTGTGGCCACAGCCAATGACCAGAAAAATGTTAGAATAAGTCTCCCTGATGGCAGCGACATATTCCTGAATCGTAATACAGAACTGATTTATCGTGCAAACTTCGGAAAATCAGGAAGACATGTGGTTTTGTCAGGAGAAGCATTTTTTGAGATAAGTCCCGATCCCTCAAAACCTTTTACTATCGATGCCGGAAAAGCAAGTATAGAAGTTATAGGAACTTCATTTAATATTATAACCAATAATCCTGATTCTGCAGTTGAAGTATATGTTGAAACCGGTAAGGTTATGATCTCCGATAATTCAGGAACTCAGAATATCATACTTGATCCCGGATATGTGGGGACTATGGATACAAAATTGTCCGGGAAGACACTTAATGAAAACCCTAATTATATATCATGGAAGACAGGCAGGCTTGTCTATGACCGCCAGAGACTGGAGACTGTGTTTAAAGACCTTAAACGGGTGCACAATATGGAAATAATTGCAGATGATCCCGGAATTCTTGATGAAACATGGACATCTTCAATTGACAACCAGTCACAGGAGACAATTATTCGATTAATTTGTGCTAGTTTTAACCTGCGTTATACCCAGGATGGAAATATTTACCATCTTTCAAAAGAATAACGCACGAAAATAAAATGTTGTCATTCAATGGCTATATATTAAAAAGGATTCTGGCCATTGTATTATTTATTATACTGGTCAGCGAACAAGCTGCAGAGTGCCAGGAAACCATACTTGACTCTGTATTTACTTTCAATTCAGGCCAGTTAAAAACAATCGATGCACTTAATATCATAAGTAAACAAACCGGATATTCCTTTACGTATGACAGCCGTTTGATTGACCCTGAGAAAGAGACTGAGCTTACATTCACCAATATAATACTGAATGATATTCTCGATAGTATACTCCGGAATGATTCATTGGTGTTTTCGATTATCGATAGATATATCATTATTGCAAAAGATGTTTCTGCTTCCGTATCCGAAACCGGAACGCTCCAGGTGTCTGATATCACTTACATCTCCGGGATTATACTTGATGAGACAACGGGAGATCCCTTGCCATTTGCTACCGTAGGATTGAAAGACAGGGGAAGAGGAACTGTAACTAACAGTAACGGGGAATTCGGATTGAAAATCACTTCCGCCTCCCTTAATGATACTCTTTCTTTCTCATATCTTGGCTTCCTGGGTAAGGAGATACCTGTAAACCAATTTACCGGTAAAAATACCAGGGTGACATTGACACGTGAGTTTATATCTATACCTGAAATCATTATCAGGACACAGGTGCCACAAGAGATTATTTATAAGACCATGTCTGCTATTTCTGATAATTATGGCTCCTCTCCGGCAATGCTTACAGGTTTTTACAGGGAAGGTGTAATGAAAAAGAATGATCTCCAGGTATATTCCGAAGCTGTTTTACATATTTATAAAAGCTCATATTCCGCAACCCTCCTGAGTGATCAGATAAAAGTATTTAAAAGCAGAAAAATTGAAAATACCGGACTCGGGGATACCCTTGCAGTAAGACTTAAAGCAGGATTAAAAACAAGCCTTCAGCTTGACCTGGTAAAACATTCTTTCGATTTCATACAAGGAGCATCTATGCTCGAATATAGTTACAGGATCACCGACATTGTAATATATGAAGATGAGGCTGCCTGGGTAATAGATTTTATTCAAAGAGAAGATATTAACGAACCGTTATTCAGGGGAAGCATATATATCAATACTGTTGATTTTGCTGTACTCTATGCTGATTTCGAGCTGCATCCCAAACATCTTCAGAAACTGAAAGATTCTTTCATATTAAGCTCCTCACGTGGATATTCAACATGGCCTGTATCAGTAAAATATAAGGTAAGCTACCGGAAAATAAACAACAGGTATTTCCTCAACCATGTCAGAGGAGATCTTGAATTCATCTCTAAACAAAAGAAAAAACTGTTTAATAGTCGTTATAAAGTTTTTTTAGAGCTTGCTATCACTGGTGTAAATACCGAAAATGTTGCCAGATTTGAAAGGGAGGAGCTTGCCCCTGTTCATTCAGTTTTTTCTAAGACCATAAATAATAATGAAATAAATTTCTGGGGAACTCAGGATTTCCTCAAACCAGAGGATAACCTGTTGAAGGAACTTGAAAATATGAGTGTGAAATTGCAGGAATTCTCTGAAGAACATGAATAATTCAATCCAAGATTCTTAGTACTTGTTTATCAACTCATACAAGGGAGTGAGATCTGGTGTCAGAACCACTTCCGTTCTCCTGTTCTTCTGACGGGCATTTGATGTATTACGTGAATCCACCGGCACATATTCGCTTCGTCCTGAGGCTGTTAAGCGCTTAGGATCAATACTTGAACCATCAAGCAGAGTTCGTACAACGGTGGTTGCCCTTTTTACACTGAGGTCCCAGTTATCCTTTAGTTGTCCACCGCCAGGATTATATGGCACATTATCTGTGTGGCCCTCAATAGTAATTTGAATATCCGGATTTCTTTCAAGAACACCAGCAAGTTTCCTGAGGGCATTTTTTCCGTTTGCATCAATCTCCCAACTAGCCGATTTAAATAACAATTGTTCTTCAAGAGAAACATATACCTTTCCATTCTTCATGGAAACAGTTAATCCGTTATTTTCAAATCCAAGCAGAGCTTCAGAAACCTTGTTTTTAAGGTCCTGGACGATTTGTTTTTGTGCATCGAGAATTTTTTCAAGCTCAAGCATCCTGGCATTTCTCTTTTCCAATTCAAATGTAAGTTCATCAAGGGAAGCTTTTTTTGTGTCAAGTGTCTCCTCAAGTTGACGGAGAAGGTCTTCTTTGTTCTGAAGAGTGGCCTGTGCAGCCTGAAGTTCAGCAAGAAGCTTTTGTGTTTCCTTTACATTTCCGCGGATCAGATCCTCCTGGGCAGTTTGCAGTTCATTGTATCTGGCTGATATATTGCTATAATCCTCCA
>CAZOZU010000009.1:0-17197 GCA_964584355.1 uncultured Rikenellaceae bacterium | reverse complement strand
TCACTGATTTTAGTTTTTTTGGTGAATCGGGTCTTTTCTGGACCTCGGAGCAAGCAACAGGTACCGGATGGTGTCGGTCAGTGGATTATGATAGTAACGCAACGTCAAGTTGGATGTGGACTGATAATTCAGGTATTTCTGTTCGTTGTTTAAAAGACTACTGATAAAACATTAAGATTAATTCGTATTTAAAGATTTTCAGTTTTTGTAAAAGACCCTTGCTGTGTTTTTGGCAAAGACACAAATTACTATTGATTTGTAAAATATTAAATGGTTCATTCTATTTCTTCTGACAGATTAAGATGAATTCCCTGGATTTTTCATTCAGTTCATTACCATGGAAGTCGCCAAGTATCTTATAGTTTTCAAAGTCAGATCTGTCAAGCAGATGTTCCAGTTCATACCTGAAAAAATATCTCAATGGTGTTTTCCAGTGTTCCTGTTTTCTTCCTCCATCTTCATCCCACTCCAGGAAAAAATCTATATTAATGATCTGGTTAATCAGGTCAGGTTTTGTTGATACTGTTCTCCTTACCTTTCTGCCAGGTTGATATTCACCATCAAAATCTGTCTGATTATCAATCCCGTTTAAAAGCTGGTTCAGATCTGGAACAAATAGATCAAAAATAAACCTTCCGCCAGATTTAAGATGTTTGTAAACATTATTAAGGGCTTTGATCTGTTCCTCTTTTTCAATAAGATGCATAAAAACACGAAAAGGAGCAATTATCAGGTCAAATTTGAAATTATATTTAAAGTCAATTATATTCTGAAGGCTGATCCTGTTATGATGGTTCTTATCCAGTTTGGAATGCAGAATATTTATCATCGACGGACTGATATCAAATCCATAAATATCTGTACCGTTTTTTAATGCATCAGTAAAGAATCTGCCCGTACCTGTCCCTATTTCAAGTACTTTTCCTTTTGTCTGCCTGATCTCCCTGAGAAAGAATTCATGATCGACACTATCCCTCATTTGGTTATAAATCAGGTCATAAAATCGTGCAAAAGTATCAGGATATTCGTACGTCATCGTTATTGGATTTATTTAATTATCTCATTAATATGATGAATATAATTATTATATAAGAACAACGGAACTTTTACCAGGGAAAAACAAATCAAATCCTTAACCAGCATTCTTTTGTTTTTTTAACAATTCAAGGTTTTTGATGAACAGCGGAGAATCATATGTTGGATCAAAAGAAGGATTTACTGTGACTTCTCCGGTCTGATGGTTGATGAAACCTTTAATAAACTTGTTTGGAAGAAGGTATACAATATCTCCGTTTTCATTTAATGAAGTGTCGGTCTCGGTCATGATATTTTCCACTGCAATACCGTTTAATCCATTTTTGTCAAGTTCGGCAGAATAGTGATCAACAATTTTATCCGACAAGCATATTATCATCAGATAATTGCCAAATGATTTGCGGTTATTATGTTTTATCAGAAGATCAAGTTTGTCGTTGGAGACCGGAAGGGCAGTTTTATAAAATGAATCTGCATATAGAAATCCATCATTTAAGATTTTATTTGCAACATCCTCGTATTTTGTGTAGTGAATATAGACCTTTGTATCTTTCTTGTTTTCAAGAAGAAATTTCAGAGGTTTTTCATCAAATAGTCTGTCATTAAAGAATGAACCGTAATTTTGTACTTTTCTTATTTCCTGCATGAATCTGTTCATCTCCTCCGCACTCCAGCTCTTTTCAATGCCTGAAAGTCTTTTTATAGTTGATTCAATAAATATATTCTTCTTGGTAAGCAGAATATTCAGATAGATAACATAACCAAGCAGCAGGATAATCAATATAATCAGTAAAATCTCCAGATTCATTCTTTATGTCAATATTACAGCTTGACGACTAAATGTTTGAACATTAATCAGAGATGCAAGTTAACAATAAATTCTGTTACAATCATGTTTTAGATTCCACTAAATTAAAGTCTACGAAAACAAATAGAATATATAATAAACAAAAGATGGGACTGATAGATGGTTAAGAAAACTTTGAAAAGGAGGGTGATAAATTAAAAATATACAGAAAAACTATTATTTTTGCACGATTTTGTTTGGAATCAGATCTGAATACTAATAAATTGAAAATAGCCAAACCCGGGTTTGGAAAAATTGATATAAAGGTTGGGAGTAATGTTATTACTCAGGGTGAGGGTTCTTTGAACACGGGAAGGATAAAATATTTGTTTGTTATTCTGCTAATTAGTATATTTTGATAATGAATCCTGAAATAGAAAGGATAAAAAAATATTATGATGAGTTACCTGAAAGGATAGAACAGGTAAGGAGAGTAATTGACCACCCTCTGACATTGAGTGAGAAGATTCTTTATAGTCATCTTTTTGAACCAGTGGAAGGGAAAGAATACCTTAGAGGTATAGATTATGCAGAATTTGCACCGGCAAGAATTGCCATGCAGGATGCTACTGCACAGATGGCATTTTTACAATTCATGGTTACAGGCAGAGAATCATCATCTGTCCCTGTATCAGTACATTGCGATCATTTGATAACTGCAAAAGAAGGAGCAAAGAAAGATCTTAACCATGCGCTGAAAGCAAACAATGAGGTCTATGATTTCCTGCATACCGCTTCGATGAAATATGATATTGATTTCTGGTTGCCCGGCTCAGGGATCATTCACCAGATTGTCCTTGAGAATTATGCCTGGCCCGGTGGAATGATGATAGGTACAGATTCTCATACTCCTACAGCCGGAGGACTGGGAATGGTTGCCATAGGTGTGGGCGGTTCAGATGCTGTTGATGTGATGGCAGGTATGGGTTGGGAGCTGAAATTCCCAAAGATCTTCGGAATAAAACTGACAGGAAGACTCAAAGGCTGGGTATCGGCAAAAGATGTAATCCTGAAGATAACAGGAATGCTGACGGTGAGGGGAGGAACAGGTCATATACTTGAATACTCTGGTGAAGGAGCAGAATCGATATCCGCAACCGGAAAAGCTACTATCTGTAATATGGGAGCCGAAACAGGAGCTACCTGTTCGCTGTTCAGCTTTGATAAGTCAATGAGCGATTATCTTAAGGCAACAGGCAGGCACGATATTGAAAAATATGCAGCAGGAGTTGAGCAACACCTGACAGCAGATCAGGAAATAATAAATAATCCCACAGAATATTATGATAATTATATAGAAATAAACCTGTCTGAACTGGAGCCATATATTAACGGACCCTTTACACCGGATCGTGCAACACCCCTGTCAGAAATGAAAAATGTGCTGGCTGTGAACAACTGGCCGGAGGAAATATCTGCGGGACTTATCGGTTCATGTACCAATTCATCGTACGAGGATCTTTCACGTGCTGCCTCTGTTATAAGAAATGCTCTTGAAAACAAGATTAAGGCAAAAGCTGAACTTAAAATAACTCCAGGTTCCGAACAGATAAGAATGATTGCTGAAAATGATGGATTGCTCTCTATATTCAGAAAAGCTGGCGGAGAGATATTTGCTAACGCTTGCGGACCCTGTATCGGACAATGGCATCGTAAAGGAGCTGATGAAAAGCCTGTAAATTCTGTAATTCATTCTTTCAACCGCAATTTTTCAAAAAGAGCAGATGGCAATCCCAACACCCATGCATTTGTTGCATCACCCGAAATTGTTGCTGCCCTAACCCTGGCTGGGAAACTTACATTCAACCCAATGACAGATTCACTAAAAAATAGTGATGGTAATAAAATAAATCTTGCAGAACCGAGAGGGACAGATATACCCCCGTCAGGATTTGATAAAAGGGCAACAGCACCTGAGAAGATAGGGAGAAAGAAAAAGGGAGAGATTTTCATTGATCCTAAATCAGAGAGATTACAGATACTGCCCCTTTTCAAAGAGTGGGACGGTAAAGAGATGACAGGCCTGCCTCTTCTGATGAAGGTAAAGGGAAAATGTACCACAGACCACATCTCAATGGCTGGTAAATGGTTGAAATTCAGGGGACACCTGGGTAACATTTCACAGAATTACATGCTTGGAGCAGTCAATTTCTTTAATGATAAAACAGGTGTTGTCCTGAATCAGGATACTGAGGAATATGATACAGCACCCTCAGTAGCTGAAGCTTATAAAAAAAGGGGGAAGGGATCAGTTGTGGCCGGTGAGGAAAACTTCGGGGAGGGTTCTTCACGTGAACATGCTGCCCTGGAACCGCGATATCTTGATGTAAAAGCTGTTATAGTGAAATCATTTGCCAGGATCCATGAGACCAACCTGAAGAAACAGGGAATCCTTGCATTAACATTTGCTGATAAAGATGATTATAAGAAGATCAGAGAGAATGACAAAATCGATATTACAGGACTGAATGAATTTTATCCCGGGAAACAACTTACCGTAACTCTCAGGCACTCTGATGGTACCAGGGAGAAATTCCCGGTAAATCACTCATATAACAATGTACAGATAGAGTGGTTCCGGGCAGGCAGCTCTCTTAATCTTATCAGGAAAAAACTATGATTATGGAACCACAAAAAATTAAATTAATAAATAGCAGACTGGTTATTCCTGATCATCCGGTTGTTCCATTTATTGAAGGTGATGGTACGGGACCTGATATATGGAAAGCTGCTGTTAGAGTTTTTGATGCAGCAGTTAAAAAGAGCTTTAGCGGGAAGAAAAAAATTGCCTGGAAAGAGGTTCTGGCAGGAGAAAAGGCACATAATCTTACTGGCAGCTGGATGCCCGAAGAAACAATATCTGCATTCAGAGAATATCTTGTGGGGATAAAAGGTCCCCTGACAACTCCGGTGGGAGAGGGTATGCGTTCTCTTAATGTTGCATTAAGGCAGGAACTCGATCTGTATACATGTTACAGACCGGTCAGGTATTTCCGCGGAGCTCCAAGTCCTGTGAGGAATCCGGAGCTTGTCGACATGCACATCTTCAGGGAAAATACAGAGGATATATATGCCGGGATCGAATATATGCATGGTAGTCATGAAGCTGAAAAACTAAAAAAATTCCTTATAGAAGTTATGGGAGTCACCAAAATAAGATTTCCTGAGACATCTTCACTGGGTATCAAACCGGTGTCCCTGGAAGGAACGGAAAGACTTGTCAGACAGGCAATAAGGTTTGCCATTGACAAGAAACTCCCGTCCGTAACACTTGTTCATAAAGGTAACATCATGAAATATACCGAAGGAGCCTTTATGAAGTGGGGCTATGATCTTGCAGAAAGAGAATTTGGAGACAAAGTTTTTACATGGCAGCAGTATAAGAGAATTTCTGAAACAAAGGGGAAAATGCAGGCGGATAAAATACTGGCATCAGCTGAAACCGATGGTAAAATAATAATAAAGGATGTAATTGCCGATGCTTTTCTTCAGCAGATTTTAACAAGACCGGCAGAATATTCAGTTATTGCCACCCTGAATCTTAATGGAGATTATATCTCTGATGCCCTGGCTGCTATTGTGGGTGGTATCGGGATTGCTCCCGGGGCAAATATTAATTTCGACACAGGTCATGCAATATTTGAAGCCACACATGGCACTGCTCCGAAGTATGCCGGACAGGATAAGGTAAACCCCGGATCGGTCATTCTTTCCGGTGCACTTATGTTTGAATACCTGGGTTGGGGGGAAACGGCAGAATATATATATAATGGCGTGGAAAAGAGCATTATGGCCAAAAGAGTAACATACGATTTTCATCGCCTGATGGAAGGGGCTGAACTATTAAAAACATCTGAATTTGCAGATGAGATCATTAATAATATGTAATCCAACAATCAAATTTTATCACTATGGATAATGAAGAATTTTTCACAAACCTTGAGGGTACGGTAAGAGAAGCATGCCAGATAGACAATGATCTTTTTGAGAAGTTCGATGTAAAACGAGGATTGCGAAATACCGACCGTACCGGAGTACTTGTAGGCCTTACGAATATAGGTGATGTAATAGGCTATAAAAAGAAAGATGGTAAGATTGTCCCGGTTCATGGACACCTTCTTTACAGGGGCATAGATATTAGTGAGATCACACATGGTTTCCAGAGGGAAAACAGGCATGGATTCGACGAGATTGTATACCTTTTACTAACAGGCAGATTACCAAATCAGGATGAACTGAGTGAATTTACAACTCACCTGGCCTCACTCAGGGGATTACCCGACAGTTTTGTTAAAGACATGATACTCTCGATGAAGGGTAAGGATGTGTTAAATATACTTGCCCGTTCTGTTCTGGGGTTATATACACTCGATGATGAACCGGAAAATATTTCCCTGCATAATATGATCAGGCAGTCACTTAACCTGATAGCTAAATTCCCTGCAATAATTGCCTACTCTTACCAGGCTCTCAGGCATGCATACCAGGGGAGAACACTCTCTATACGGCATCCGCAGGACAATCTTACAACGGCGGAGAATTTCCTCCATTTAATCAAAGGCAGGGATTCATATTCCCGTCTTCAGGCTGATCTTATCGATCTTGCACTGGTTCTTCATGCAGAACATGGTGGTGGTAATAACTCGACATTTACAATGAGGGTTACAAGCTCAACGGAAACAGATATCTATTCGGCAACAACTTCGGCTATCGGTTCCTTAAAGGGTCCTTTGCATGGAGGGGCAAACCTGAAAGTGCTTGATATGATGGAGAATATAAAGGAGAATGTACATAACTGGAAGGATGAAGGAGAGGTCGAAAATTACCTGTTAAAGATCCTGAAAAAGGAAACCTATGACCATACGGGTAAAATATATGGAGTTGGTCATGCTGTTTATACCTTATCCGACCCAAGAGCGATCTTATTGAAGGAAAAGGCAAGGTTGCTGGCTGATGAATCAGGTAAAACAGACGAGTTTGAACTTTATTCAATGGTTGAGCGGATTACCCCTGAGGTTTTCAGAAAGTTCAAGGGTGAGCAATCAGCTAAAGTTATTTGTATAAATGTCGATTTCTATTCGGGATTTGTTTATTCCTGTATAGGTATTCCTAAAGAGCTTTTTACTCCCCTGTTCGCAATGGCGAGAATAGCAGGCTGGTGTGCCCACAGGATTGAAGAGCTTACTTTTTCCGCAAAAAGAATTATAAGGCCGGCATTTAAAAATGTTTGCAGCCGAAGGGAGTATATGCCGATGGGGAATAGATAGAACCATACATCACCATGTTAAAGCTGATAATTTATCAGTCGTCCATTCTGGGATTTACTGCATTATTATAAATAGAACCGAAAGTATATGTAAATCCAGCGCTGATATAATACTGATAATCTGTTGCCTGCATTTTTCTTCTGAGCAGGATATCTTCAAGAGTGGCATCTCCTATCGGAAGTGAAATCTGGTCATGGATAAGACTTGCACTTCCATAGATACTGAATGAGAGCCCCTTGATTATTCTGAGACTGGCACTTGTATATAATCTGAGATTGTTGTACGACCAGTCGAAGAAGTAATTACTCCAGACCAGTGATGTGTATAGTGTACCCCATTTCTGGACATAGTTCAATGATGTTGAAAGTGATTGAAATGCCACGGACTCTTTCATTTTCTGACGGGTTGTCTCCTCAGTGTAATTATTGATTTCAATACCAGCCCGGTATGCTATTGTTAAAATACGGCGTGTCGATTCCGAATAAGGAAAAATATCATATTCAATTCCAGGGGTGATCTTCACGGAAAGGTCATAGTTACTGTATGTAGATGACTGAATATAAGTTTTTCCTCCCAGAGACCAGTGATCACTAAGACTTTTTACATATAAAAGCTCTCCATAATAATTTTTAAAAGTACTTATGTATGTTGTATCCTGGTATTTGTTGTTATCAGTCTGGAAATCCATACCAAGACTAGATTCAAATTTTGATTGTTCGGTAATCCTGTTTGCTGACATGTAACCGTAGATAAAACCATAATTATAGGTTTTTTGAGCATTGTTATATGCATGCAGGGAAAGACTGTAAACCCAGTTGTTCCAATTATCTGTTGATACAGTTTCAGATAAAGGTTCAGTGAAATTTATATCCATGTATTGAGCAAGAGGAGTTTTTGCCACATACCTCATCAATCCCATTTTAAGTGTTTTTACTTCTTTGGCCCGCCGAATATCATAGGTTTCATCAGGATTAAGATTACATTTCAGAGTATCAGCCATCCCTTTGTATTTTCCCTGTCCTACGATAAAAAATGTAGTAACGTAGCCTCCGGAACCTGTAGATTCCTGAGTTGAGATAATATATACATCAGCAACTTTTCTGTCTCTTACATAATTTATATAAGGGATTTCCCTTTTCATATAGTCGCTGGCAGATATAAAGACATTCAGCGCATCTTTACGCAGAGTATCAGATTCAGGAATATTTTCCTGAGAAAAAACCGGTAAGTATACCGATAGAATGCAAATTAGGGTCAGAATTTTTTTCATCTTTCAGACAGGTTAGGTAAATATTTAGCAATAACGAAGTTATGCAAATAAATATTGCTAAACCAATTAATTTATCTATCTGAAGATTAGTTTGTAGGATAAAAGATTGGGGGTGTAGAAAAAGTAGTATCCCTGTATTTCCTCCCTTTGTGGTTCAATAAATTACAATTTACCACAAAGGTACACAAAGGTTTACACTAAGTCACACAAAGGACTTTTTCTACACCCCAAATGACACAGCAAAGATGGAAATGTCATCCCTGGTGAAACGAGGGATCTCCTTAAACTATTCAGAGATAGAAATTGAAATCCCTCCACCCCCTGAATTACCAAAGCGCGGATTTACGACATTGTTATAAATTGAGCCGAAAGTATAAGTAAATCCGAAACTTGTAAAGTATTCAAACTGTGTGGCAAGCTCTTTTCTTTGCAGCAATATCTGATCAACAGGTATATCTTCTTTGACAAGGTTGATCTGATCATGTACCATTGCAGCACTTCCCACTAATGTAACTGATAGGCCTTTGGCTATTCTCAGATCAAGAAAGCCAAAAATTGAAAGATTATTCTTTGACCAGTCATGAAAATAGTTACTGTACTCGACCCCGATATCAATACTACCCCATTTCTGTACAACTTCGTACGAGGCAGAAAGAGACTGCTGCCATAGATTCTCTTTTGTTTTATCATAGATTGTTGTGTCCTTATAGTCTGCATAAGTAAATCCTGCAGTATAAAGTATCCTCAGCTGACGCCTTGTTGATTCCGAGTAGGGGAATACGTCATATTCAATACCGGGCATTATTGAATATGTTAACTGTTCATTGCTATATGATGAAGTCCCGATTCTTGCACTCCCACCAAAAGACCAGTGATCATTTATGCTCTTAACTATCAGGGCATTAAATGACTCACTTGAATTGCTTCCCGTAATTGTTGTAGTATCATTTATTATGAATTTATCTTCACTTCTGCTCAATACTGATTTGAGATTTATTTTCCAGTCTTCGGTTATCCTTGAAGCATTTACATTACCTGAAAGATAATAAGACTTATAGGTTTTTTCACCCTGTAAAAATCCGTTGATTGAAGACCTGAAAACCCAACTGTTCCATTTATCGGTTGACACTGTTTCTTTGAGGGGTTCACTAAATGTGATATTCATATATTTTGAAAGAGGTGTTTTCGCAACATAACGCAATAAACCCATCTTAAGAACATTGACCTCTTTTTCTCTTCTCCCTTCAGCAGTCTCATCAGGGACAGTCACAAATGATAAAGTATCACGCATGCCTTCATATTTTCCCTGTCCGACAAAAAAATATGAATATTCCTTCCCTCCTGATCCTGTATTTTGGCTTGTCGAGATAATATATACTCCCGCATCTTTAATATCTCTTACATAGTTTACAAAAGGGATCTCTTTCCTTATGAAATCGCTTGATTCCATATATACGTTGAGGGCATCTTTTCTAAGTGTATCAGATTGTAAAGTTGTTTCCTGTGATAGCAAAGGAAGGGTACAAAGAATACAAGTAAAAAGAATAACATTTCTTTTCATGGCTGGTAAGGGTTAATTAGTGATTTTAAAACGGGAACGAATTTAATTAAAACAAGAAATGATAAAAGAAAAAAATGCTATTTAACAAATCATTAACTTTTAAAACAAAATCCGACGCAGTTAAAACGCCGGATTTTGATGAAAAATAAAGGAATGAAAAACCAGGAAGAAGTTACTGGTTGCTGGTTGCTAGTTGCTGGGTACTGGGCCCTGGTTCTAATATTTAAAAACCAGTAACAAGCAACCAGTAGCAAGCAACCAGCAACCATTAATCTTTGTCATAATCAAGGTAATCTAATCCATCTTCTGTCATTCTCCAGAACCTGTTTTCTGAATCTGTTGAATAGCCATGATAGTAATGTGAATGATACATTCTTTCAACGGTTTTATCCATGCAGATTATTGTCCCCACGGGGATATACACATCTACACCAACCTGGTCAAAGGACCATTTGGAGTCAGGAGGTATCATAAAGAACTCGTCAAGGGAAAAAGTATCCCCCGATATATTGATGTCATATTTTAATCTTTTTGCATTGTTTTCAGCATCAAGCCTGCTTGTCCCCGAAGATTCTCTTTCAATTTCGACACTGGTTGAATTATTATCGGAAGGATAGATATCAAGCCGTGACCTGATATATACAAGATCCTTTTTATCATCAATATAGATCCGGTAGTAATTATCCGCATTGAGGTCTGATATTTTTTCTCCTGCAACGATGTAAAGAGTATCAGGAGTCGGGCCAAGATATTCGAGAGATGTTATTTCACCCCGTTCAGCATAACTGATACCTTCGTTGAAGGAGATTATTGAAAGGGCGGTTACACAAAGTACCCATACTATCAGACCTACAAGCCATATATATCCGTCTCTGACCCTGAACCAGAAGATAAGCCTTATACCACCGTATATCATTGCCAGGAGAGGTATAGCAACTACCAGCACGATGAGAATGGTCATCAGTGGAACCATAGTTGGAGTAACAATATAGTTCAGGAAGTCAGGCAGGTAGGCAAGGTTAAACTCTCCGGCATCTATAGCAAAGGAACCGGGATATTTAAAAACGAAAATAATTATGAAAGAAAAAAGGGCAGTAAAACCTGAAAGTACAAATGTCACCCCGATAATGATCAGAATAATACGTACTATTACAAACAGGACTTTGCCGATTGCCCTGAAGACTTCGTTGAAAGCGCTTCCAACCTTAGTCGAATAAGTATATCCGGGAGTTCCTCCTGAAACATAATCTCCTGATTTATAGAGATTATTTCCGTGTAATTCCCTTTTCCGTGAATCTGTAATTGCTAATGGAAGTGCTATCCACAGGGCAAGGTAAACAAAGAGTCCTATTAAGAAGACAGGAGTAAATATTATAAAGATAAGCCTGAACCATACCGGATCGGTGTTCAGATAGGCTCCTATACCACCGCACACACCACCAATTATCATATCATCCGGGTTACGATACATTCTTTTTTCATGATAACTGTGTACGTAACCACTATCTTTTTCTCCATACTGATCAAACTCCTCGGGTGTTCCTACGATGGAGATCATCGTTTCAACATTCTCCTTTGTTACTATTCCTGCCAGATCCTTCTGTGACTGGAATATCTCGGCTATACGTGATTCAATATCTTCTATTATCTCATTGCCGCCTGGCACATTTCTAAACTTGTGATCAATAGATTGCAGATAATCGCGAAGCATCCTGTAAGCTTCCTCTTCAATATGGAATAATACTCCGCCAAGATTTATTTTTATTGTCTTTTCCATCTTTTCAAAATTTAGGTGGTTTTAGATTTTTTTCTCGTACGGATCAGATTGACTGAATCAACCAGTTCATCCCATGATTTATCAAGGCCGGCAAGATATTCCTTACCTTCGGGTGTAAGCTCATAATATTTCCGGGGTGGCCCCTGCTGGGATTCTTCCCACCGGTAACTAAGCAATCCGGCGTTTTTCTGCCGTGTAAGAAGAGGGTAAAGGGTTCCTTCGACAACGATAACCCTTGCCTCTTTAAGTTCTTTGATGATATCGCTTGCATAACAGGAATTCCTTGATAATACTGAAAGGATACAGTATTCCAGGATCCCCTTGCGCATCTGTGCTTTTGTGTTTTCCAGATCCATAATAATTGTTTTTAGGTTTTACACTTTTTGAACAGCCTTCCTGGTCTGTATCTTTACAAATTCATTTTTTTCTTTACCGTGTTAAATTCTTTCTTCACAGATTCCTTGATGTTGTGGATATTTACGGGATCGCCCTTCATTTCAATCTTCTGTGCGGTGGTTTTTGCTTCCGGCAACACTATATAGAGGATAAGATAAATAAGTATACCCAATCCCCCCATCATAGCAAGAATAAGGAAAACCACCCTTACTATCCAGGGTTCGATATTCCAGTATGCAGCCATTCCTGAACATACACCGCCGATAATACGACGATCAGAATCACGGTACATTCTGTTGTAACCTGGCGTTGAGAATTTATCACCGGCAGATCTTTTTTCATTGTCTGAAATATCTTCCGGTGTACCCAGTACGGATATCACATGGTTTACATCTTCAATTGTAATTACCTGTTTAAAAGTTGTCAGTTTACCACGGAAAAGCTCCGCCATCCTGCTCTCAATGTCGGATAGTATTTCGGAGGAACTCTCCTCTTCGGCAAAATGAAGCTCAAGATTCTTCAGGTACCTTCTTAATTCGGTGTAAGCATCTTCATCAATATTGAATGAATAGCCTCCAAGGTTGATGCTGACTGTTATTTTCATATGCTAAGAATTTATTATCAATGGTTCTTTTAAAATATTACTACTATACAAAACATGTAACATGACAATGCAAAGATATATAAAAATATTAATACCATGCAATACCCAGTAGTAAAAAAATTAAAATAATATGAATCAAATTTTGTAAATATCATGTAATGAGCAAAATAGAAAGTAAATATTTTTTGACTTTTTCACTTTTCATCCCAAAATGGCCCACAACCCAGTATCATTCCTTCGTCATAAATCCCCAACCCCCCTGCCGAATTCGATGACCCCCCAACCCCCCTGCCGAATTCGATGACCCCCCAACCCCCCTAAAGGGGGGCTATAAACCCATGTAATATGTTATTTAGTAATTTGATTTTAAGCCCCCTTTAGGGAGCGGGTCATCAGCCAACTGGCTGATGACCGGGGGTTTGGGGATGAGATTTCTAAAACCAAATAGAGAAATGGAGAGTTAAAAATTATATAACCAAAATACCTATATTTATGCACATAATTTTGATATTATGAAGAAATACAAATGGGGTATCCTTGCCCCCGGAAAGATGTCAGCCAAATTCACAAGGGGTCTCAAACTACTGGAAAATGCTGAATTAAATGCAGTAGGTTCACGTGACATTGAGCGGGCACATTTATTTGCTTCAGATTACGGATTTAAGAAATATTACGGAAGCTATGAGGAGTTGGCATCTGACCCGGAACTCGAAATTGTATATATTGCCTCACCTCATTCGCATCATCATGAACATACGATGCTTTGCCTGAGAAACCGGAAACATGTAATCTGTGAAAAGGCATTTGCATTGAACACCAGAGAGGTAACTGAGATGATCGATGAGGCAAAGAAACAGAATCTCTTCCTCATGGAAGCCCTCTGGCCTCCATTTCAGCCCTTTTATAAAAAGGCACACGAGATTATTCAATCAGGCATTCTTGGTAGAATAATGCATCTTGATGGCTATTTCTCATTCATGCCGCCTTATGATGCAAATAACAGGAAATTCAACCTTGCTCTCGGGGGAGGTTCACTGCTCGATATAGGTATTTACCCTGTAATTGATGCATTGACTTTTTTGGGTGTTCCTTCGGAAGTAAAAGCCAGTGCTATTTTAGGAAAAACAGGTTCGGAAGAGTCACTGAGTGTTATATTCAGCTACCATGATGACAGGATGGCTACACTTTACAGCTCATTCAGGACAAGCACAGGCATAGGGTGTAAGATCTATTGTGAAAAAGGAAACCTGGTTGTGACGAGGGGCAGGGATATGAACCAGAAAGTGATACTGGACCTGCATGATACTGAAAGCCGGGAATTCGAATTTAATCCCCCGGCCATGGGCTATCACTGGGAAGCAGAAGAGGTGATGAATTGTCTGGATCAAGGATTTACAGAAAGTCCTGCTGCTCCTCTTAAGTTTAGTCTTGACCTGATTAAGACACTCGACAGGATCAGGAAAGCTGCAGGAATAGTTTTCCCGGGAAGAGATTGAAAAGGATCGCACGATTGTTCCGACGCTACGGTTGGGATCTTCGCTTTGCTTCGACACGATTGCATGATAATTATGCCAGATACATTTGAAATAAAGACAGAAGGCTCTTTTTACAGAAAAAAACTCTTTCTCAGTCTTATAATACCAGGTATTTTTATTGTGGTAATGTTTCTCATAAAAGCCATTGAAGTGTTATTTGAGATTGATCTTTCGAATCTTGGAATTTATCCCCGGACTCTGAAAGGCATACCTGGTATCTTTGTGTCACCCTTAATTCATAACGACTTCACACATCTGTTTAACAATGCATTACCTCTTTTGCTTCTTTCAGTAGCTTTGTTTTATTTCTATTCGGAAGTGGCTTTTAAAGTTTTTTCTATCAGCTACATTCTTACCGGACTGCTGGTGTGGTTATGGGGCAGAACAGCCTGGCATATAGGGGCAAGTGGTCTTATTTACGGACTTGCATCTTTCCTTTTTTTTAGCGGACTGATACGCCGTTATTTCAGATTAATAGCTTTATCACTGTTGGTAGTATTTCTGTATGGTGAGATGGTATGGGGTCTTTTCCCGGGTATATATAAGGAAATTTCATGGGAATCGCACATGCTGGGTTTTATTTCAGGAATATTGCTTGCAGTATGGTACAGGAAGGAGGGACCGCAGAGACCGGTTTATGAGTGGATGGATGAGAACGAGGATGATCCCTTCTTCGGTGATGTTTCGGAGGATAGGGAAGTTGAAGAAGATTGAAATGGATTTATCGGTAATAATAGTATGCTATAAAGGATGGGATAAAATTACCAGGTGTCTTGAATCCCTGGATTCTTTTTCCGGTAATAACTTCAGCACAGAAGTAATTGTGGTAAACAATAATCCCGGGGATAATGCTTTTATGGATATTGTAAAGAGGTTTCCGAAATACAAGGTTATTCATAATACTGTAAATGGCGGATATTCAAATGGTTGCAATCTGGGTGTAACAAAATCTGCAGGTGACTATCTTTTATTCCTCAATCCCGATACTGTTGCCGCAGAGGAAGATATACAAAACCTGCTTCTAACGGCAAGGACTGATCCTTCATTTTTTATTATATCCTGCCGGCAGATAAGAAAAAATGGCAGAGAGAGCAAGGCTTATGGTGTTTTTCCCTGGGAAAGAAAAACCAGAGGTTTAAAAAATAAGATGCCAAAGGGGGAGAAAGAAGCAAATAATAATATAATATTTCCCGATTGGGTTTCAGGATCAGTGATGATGATGAGAAAGGAGATTTTTAACAACCTGAAGGGATTTGACGAAGATTTCTGGATGTATTACGAAGATGTGGACCTGTGCCGCAGAGCCAGAAATGAAGGCGGAGAAATAGTTTTTTGTAATAACATAACCATTGAACATGATCATGGTGGCAGCACAAGAGCTGATCTTATAACTACATCAATGGCAAAATGCGAAGTACAAATATCGAGACATTTATATATTCACAAGCATAAGACCGGAATAAGTAAAATTCTAATACAGTTACTCACTGTTGCTGACAACCTTGTAACAGGAATAATTACAGGATCCATCGGTCTGCTGTTTTTCTTCATTCCTAAACTTTTTGTCAAGTTCCTTGTTATAATAAGGGTGACAGGATATTATACCTGTTCTGTTTTCAGAAGATCATGGATAAGTCCGCGATCAGTTAATTCCCGAACATAAAATTTGATTCTCCTGATAAAAAACCAGATAATGCTTTTTTCAGGAAAAAAGAGTGTTAAAAAAAATTAATTGACACTGATTAATCCGGATAAATTATTGACAGGCAAAATTATATAACCATCTTTGACCCCCTGAATTACAGAACGAATTATTGTTGTATGAAACATAATAATCTTAAGAAAGCTAATATGGAAAAGTTAATATTCAGGAATACAGTAATTATCTTTCTTTTCATTTTGATTTCGAATGCAATAGCAGGACAGGAACAAGAAAACCAGACAGATTCCTTAAGGAAAAATGCAGTAAAAATTTTCCTTGACTGCAGGTCCTGTGATATGAATTATACACGCCAGGAGATCCCCTATATCAATTATGTTAGGGATGTTCATGATGCTCAGTTAGTTATACTAGTGGCAGAGCAAAGTACCGGAAGCGGTGGAAGACAATATACATATACTTTTCATGGGCAGCATAATTTCACAGATATGGACGATACTCTCACTTATACTTCAAGTCCTGACCTGACAAACACTATTATAAGACAAAAACGCACAGATCTTCTAAAGATGGGTTTAATGAGATATGTTGCAAAAACACCTTTATTCGATGAGATTGAGATCAGGCATAATGAAGGACTTGAATCAGAAGATGTGATTGACAGATGGAATCACTGGGTATTTGAATTATCTACTGAACCACAGTATGAAACCGAAGAGGCACAGAAGGAACTTAGCTTTAGGAATTCAGTCAATATTTCAAAGGTTACAAAAGATATTAAACTGGAAGTTGAGATGGATCATTTTTATCAGTCAGAAAAATATATAGAATATCCAAATACGGATTCAGTCATCACTTATAATTATACATCCAGTGCGTTATCAATGGAAAACCTTTTTGTAAAAAGCCTGGGTGATCACTGGTCTGCAGGTGTAAAATGGGACATCGCATCATCAACCCGCGAAAACTTCAATTTTACGACCCAAATACTGCCATCAGTCGAATATGATATTTTTCCATATGCAGAAGCAACTCACAGGCAGTTAAGGATCCTGTACAGTATGGGTTATCAGTATAATAATTATATCGATACAACAGTATACAATACAACATATGATAATCTGTTCAAACAAAGTCTTGGTGTTGCTTATGAAGTGCAGAAAAAATGGGGATCAATAAACATTTCGCTCACAGGCTTCAATTATTTAAATGATTTCTCCAAAAACAGGATTGTACTAAATTCAT
>CAZOZU010000008.1:0-17329 GCA_964584355.1 uncultured Rikenellaceae bacterium | reverse complement strand
GCCATGGACAGGGAGGTGATGAGACTGGTAAATATGCTGACTCCGAAGTTTGCCGAGATCATCTATAACGGATTCTGGTTCAGTCCTGAAATGGATTTTCTTATGGCAGCAATAAAAAAGAGTCAGGAACTTATAGATGGCAGTGTTCACCTATGCCTTTATAAAGGTAATGTCATTATAGAAGGACGTGAATCGCCCTCTTCACTATACAATGAAAAATTATCAAGCATGGATATTGAAGGAGGTTTTGACCAGACTGATAGCAGAGGTTTCATAAAGATCAATGCTATAAGATTAATGGCCCACAGGGCAATAGTTGAACAAAGTCAGAAGAGTTGAGACTGGATGCTGGCTTCCCCCCTCAAGGGGGGAGTCATAGAACTAACCAACAAATCTTTAGTATAGAACTATTAAACCGATAAAAAATGATACTTTGGGAAAAAGGGATAAATCCGGAACCTGCAATAATTGACTTCACTGCAGGAAAAGATCGTAAGACAGATCTTCACCTTACAAAATGGGATATTATCGGATCAATGGCACATGTTATAATGTTGCATGATGTTGGATTGATACTTAATGAGGAAAAGGATGATCTTCTAAAGGCTCTTCACTCTCTTCTTAAGTGCGATGAAGAAGGAACTCTTGTGATAGAAGATGATATGGAGGATATTCATTCTCAGATTGAAAAAGAGATGGCATCAATTCTCGGAACAACTGGCAGGAAGATACATGCAGGCAGATCAAGAAATGACCAGGTTCTTGTTGACATCAGATTGTATACCCGCGAAGAAATAGATAATCTGTCTGTACTTATTGCAAAACTTTTTCACCGGTTTCAGGAACTGAGTGAACAATATAAAGAGGTTCTCCTGCCCGGTTATACACATATGCAGCCTGCCATGGTCTCATCGTTCGGATTATGGTTCGGAGCTTTTGGCGAGTGTCTGGCTGATGATTTACTGCTTCTTTGTGAAGCCCGGATCCTGAATAACAGAAATCCACTTGGAACAGCATCAGGTTTCGGTACGACTCTCCCTCTTAACAGAAAACTGACATCCGAACTGCTCGAATTTGATGATCTGCTATATAACTCAGCCTATGCGAGCCTGAGCAGGGGAAAGGTGGAAATGGCTGTTGCTTCAGCACTGGCTTCGGTAGCACAAACATTGTCACGTTTCTCAATGGATATTTGTCTTTATATGACCTCTGAATTCAAATTTATTGATTTTCCTGATGAATATGTTACAGGCTCCAGTATAATGCCCCAAAAGAAAAATCCTGATGTATTTGAGATCATTAGGGGACGGTCAAATTTAATTCAAACACTTCCGGGTCAGATAGCAATCTTAACCTCAAACTTGCAGTCGGGATATAACCGTGACCTTCAGCTGCTTAAACAACTTATCTTCGATTCATTCTCTGCAATAAAAGAGTCTGTCGAAATATTGCTTTTAATGCTGAAAAATATTAAGATCAGGAAAAACATAACGGATAATCCTTTATATAATTCTATTTTCAGCACAGAAGAAGTAAACCGACTCGTTAAAGAAGGAGTCCCTTTCCGTGATGCATATAAAGCAGTATCGGAGATGGTTAAAAATTCATCATTTTCAAAAACTTCAGTATCCGATTATATTCATGAAGGAAGCATTGGAAACCTTTGCAACAGGGAAATAGCAAAGATTTTCAATGAGAGAATGAAGTGTTTCAAGAACAAATCAGCAGAAGCGATGGCTAAGAAATTAATGGGCTATGTTGGCTGATGACCGGGATTATTTGTAATGTTCTCAATAAATTCATCAAAAAGATAATCTGTATCTGTAGGTCCGCCAGAAGCCTCAGGATGAAATTGAGTAGAAAAAAAAGGTTTGGTTTTGTGTTTCATACCCTCATTGGTCTGATCGTTAATATTTATAAAGAGTGGATCCCAATCCTTTTCCAGTGTATTGTTATCAACCGCGTAACCATGGTTTTGTGATGTGATATATGCTTTATTGGTTCCAATTTTGATGACAGGCTGATTATGACTCCTGTGTCCATATTTAAGTTTATAAGTGTTGGCACCTGAAGCCAGAGCCATCAACTGGTTTCCAAGACAGATTCCGAAGACAGGGATATCTTTCTCAAATGACCTTCTTATATTTTCTATTGTGGTGGTACACATTTTAGGATCACCCGGACCATTTGATAGAAAAAGCCCGTCGTACTCCTCATCGTGATAATCATAATCCCACGGAACTCTGATAATGGTTGTATCGCGTCTTAGTAAATTTCTGATAATGTTGTATTTAACACCACAGTCTACAAGAATTATCCTGTATTTTCCTGAACCATAGATTTTCTTTTCATGAGTACTGACTTCAGCTACCAGGTTCACTTTATTTGGATCAAAGAAGGATATCTCTGTTTCTTCAGGCTCAATTTTACCGAGCATTGCTCCCTTTTCCCGGATCCTTTTTGTAAGAGCTCTGGTATCTATTCCATATACTCCTGGTATATTATTTCTGAGGAGCCACTCATGAAGGCTCTCTGATGCATTCCAGTGGCTGTATTCGAAAGAATAATCAGATACTATCAGACCTGAAATATGTATTGATGATGATTCATAAAACCTGAAAAGATCATTTTCCTCACTTTTTGCTGGTGCTCCATAATTTCCAACGAGGGGGTATGTAAGACAAAGAATCTGTCCGCGGTATGAAGGATCAGTAAGACTTTCAGGGTAGCCAGTCATGGCAGTATTGAATACCACTTCTCCTGCAGCAGGAACCGGTTTTCCGAATGAGCGGCCATAATATACCGTTCCATCTTCCAGCACCAGTCTTACCTGCATCTTGTCATTCATCCGGCTGATTACATTTTATTCAGGCAAGCAGAATATAGTGCTTAACCCGGGAACATCTGATTTCAGAGAGGCAAATATAATTAAAAACAATTATAACATTTAGAGAGAACAGATTCTGGCAGATTGATATGATTTTATCACATGTATCCCTGTGAGGTATGATTAAAATTCAATTTAGAAATCATACTAAGTGTTTTTTTAATATTTTTATTACTTTTACGGGCGATTTTTAATATGGTCATTAATTAAAAAAAAGTTATATGAAAAGGATTATAACAGTGTTTATACTTCTGGTTTTTATATTAAGCCTGGCAGGTATTACGTCTTGTAAATCAGGAGATAACAAAGAACAGAAAAAGATTGAACTTGATCAGGTAAAAACAATTGAAAATGAAATTGAATCAAATGTTTATCCTTTGCCCTCATCCGCTGAAGTGATCGATATGCTTTCCGATCTTGACGTTGGTTACATATTTGGTATTTCCAATCCTGTTGGAAATTCCAAAAAGTACTTCACCAGTGCAGCCAAGGCAATAAACATGGGAGTATATGGCGCTGATCTTAGCTATGCAACATTATATAATATACAACAGGAGATTATTAATTACCTGGATGCCATTCGATCTCTTGCCGCTGATCTTAATATGTCGCAGATCTTTGATGAAACATTATATGACAGGATAAGACAGAATTTTGATTACAAAGACAAACTTGTTGAAATTCTTACAGAAGCATTTGATGACACATATGTATATCTGAGTGATAATGACCAGCAACCCCTGGCTCTACTGGTAGTTGGTGGTGCCTGGGTTGAAGGGATGTACCTTACAACACATGTTTCTGAAGCCGCATACCAGGTAGCAGGGATAGCAAAAAATCTTCTTGAGCAGAAAAAATCATTTGAGCTTTTTCTGGAAATCACCCAGCCTTATGAGGATGACCCCCTTGTGAGTGATCTTATCAAGAAAATGGATCCCATTAAGGAGGTATATGAAAGACTGGGAACAAGTCTAACCCAGAAAGATATTATGGATATTACCAATGCAATGGAAGAAGTAAGAAACCTGATTGTACAATAGATATAAGTTGAATTTTTGACCGCAAAGCTTTTGCCTTTGCGGTCTTTTTTTTAGTTGAGATATTCATGAGGGAATCAGTATTATTGGCATTGATCCATATTTTTGCAATTGTCTCAACAGTTAATCCGGCAGGAATAACATCTCGTGGCAAAAAGATCCTTCGTAGTTATCTGCGACGATATCTTAACAGGGAACTTGAAGAGGAGTATTTCGCACTCTTCGAAAACAATCTTGAGTTCTATTCCAATGAATTAAAAAGCGTTGACAAAACAGAACTGGCAGATGAAGATTCTCTGATAACATTCCAGATTACAAATATTTGCAGACAAATAAAAAAAGGACTCTTTCTTGAAGAGAGGATGATTGTATTTCTTCAGCTGATAGAGTTTGCTTTTGAAGATGGACTGATTACAGAACAGGAAAAAACAATCATTGACATTGTTACCAGAACTTTCAATATCTCCAGAAAAGAATATGATAATGCTTCTGCTTTTATGATAAGCAGGGCATTCGATGAAATTTCTCCTGAATGTGTTCTTCTTATTGAAGGTGACAACCCAAAAGATTCTGCTTCAGATATATATAAAAATTATAATAAATGGCATCATATAAGGATCAAAGGCTTCAAAGGACATCTTGTTATTCTTCATATTGAAAGTACTGGCACATTACTCCTGACTTATGATGGTCCGCTGGCACTCTATTTCAAAGGTAGGGATATTATAGCCTACCGGCCCTATTTGCTCGAAAGAGGTGTTAATATAAAAGGTCAGGGAATTGAACCAATATACTATTCAAAGATCTACAAAGAATTTGTTACAGAAAGATTCTCCGAGAAGATATTCTTTGAAGCCCAAAATATAGAATATCTGTTCAAGAACACCGAGATTGGCGTTCAGAAAATGAATTTCACCGTTGAATCGGGGAATCTTATAGGTATAATGGGGGGAAGTGGCGTTGGTAAAACCACTTTGCTGAATCTTCTGCACGGAAAAATTAATCCATCAAATGGAGAAATCTATATAAATGGTTATAACATTCACTCCGATACTGAAAAAATAAATGGATTGATTGGGTATGTGCCACAGGATGATATGCTTATCGAAGAGTTGACTGTATATCAGAATCTTTATTTTAATGCGCGGCTCTGTTTTGGTGATTATACTGAAGAACAGCTCAACAACACGGTGGAGAAATTATTGACAGATCTTGATCTTATTGAGATTAAAGATCTTCAGGTAGGAGACATACTGAATAAGAAGGTAAGCGGAGGTCAACGTAAACGACTCAATATAGGACTGGAGCTTATGCGTGAACCTGTTATCCTTTTTATTGATGAACCTACATCTGGATTATCATCATTCGACTCAGAAAAGGTGATGAACCTGATTAAGGATCAATCACTTAGCGGAAAGCTAGTATTTGCAATCATACATCAGCCCTCTTCAGATGTTCTTAAGATGTTTGACCGTCTCTGGATACTTGATAAGGGTGGTTATATGATATACGATGGCGATCCCATTGAAGCCCTGGTTTATTTCAAAACTGAAACATCACAGGCAAATGCTGCCGAAAGCGAATGCCCAAACTGCGGAAACATAGAGACAGATAATATCCTGGAAATTATAGAGGTCAAAAATATTGATAATGCAGGTTATCCCGGAAAAGAAAGACAGGTAAGTCCGAAAGAATGGTACGAAAAATACAGGAGAAAGATGATGTCTGTTATGGGTGATAAACCTGAGAAGATACCTGTAACACCTATTAAATATAAAGTACCCGGCAAATTGTACCAGATAAGAACATTTATCAAACGCAACCTTATCCGCAAGTTTGCTGATGTCCAATATATGACCATAAACCTGATTGAGGCTCCATTGCTGGCATTTATTCTGGGTTATATCTCGAAATATACCGAAAGCGGAACATATGTTTTTTCGGATAATAAAAACTATCCCGTGTTTATGTTCATGTCAGTCGTTGTTGCTCTCTTTATGGGACTGACAGTAAGTGCTGAAGAGATATTTCGTGACGGGAAAATTCTTGAGAGAGAGAAATTTCTTAACCTTAGCTGGTTAAGCTATCTGGTATCGAAAGTCTATTTCCTGTTTGTCCTGTCTGCAATACAGACACTATCCTTTGTAGTTGTGGCAAACACTATCCTTGAAGTCAGGAGTATGATGTTTCAGCAGTGGTTGATACTTTTTTCAACCGCCTGTTTCGGTAACCTCATTGGATTGAATGTGTCAGCCGGGATGCGATCAGCTATTAGTATTTACATACTGATACCACTGATACTTGTACCTCAGCTCTTATTGGGCGGGGCAATGATCAGATTTGATGAATTGCACAAATCATTAAGCAAAAAGATATATGTTCCCGTAATAGGCGACTTAATGACAACACGCTGGGCATATGAAGCCATGAGTGTTGAACAGTTTAAAAATAACAGATACCAAAAGCCTTTTTTTGAATACGATATGGATCTCAGCCAGAATGAATGGTATGCTTCTTTCCTTATACCAACTCTGAGAGTAAAAGTGAATGAATGCCTCGTTGCTGGCAAAGATCCTGATTATCGTGACTACTCCGAAAACAATTTTATTAAGATCAATTATCATTTAAATGAACTCTCTGAGATAACAGGCGTAAAACCCGGAGACTGGATAAACAGTGTCAATTATTCAAAATTCAACGATATTACAGGTGATGATGTTAAACTGTTCCTGGATAGTCTGTATGTTACATTAAGACAAAAAAGCAATGAGATATTACTTATGCGCGATTCATTATACAATTTAAAAATCAGTCAGATGGGTTATGAGCAGTTTATAAGATTAAGAGAAAATGATTATAACCAACGTCTTAATGATATTGTGCTTAACCGGCTTAATACAAATAAAATATATGAAACTGAAAACAGACTTATACAGAAAGCTGATCCTGTCTTTATGCGTCCGGGCTCGAAATATGGAAGAGCACATTTCTTCGCTCCCTATAAACTTCTGGGTAATCTCAAAATAGATACTTTAATCTTTAATGTTGCAGTGATCTGGATCATGACATTGTTCTTCTTTATTACATTATATTATAATGTTCTGAAACGTTTCTTAAGATTTCTTGAAACCCAGCGATTACCATTCTGGAGGAAATTCGGAAGGGACCTGCTTCAGATCTGAAAATGGTAAGACCTAAAAAAAAACTTGGCCAGCATTTC
Organism: uncultured Rikenellaceae bacterium; assembly: GCA_964584355.1. GTDB lineage: Bacteria > Bacteroidota > Bacteroidia > Bacteroidales > VadinHA17 > LD21. The sequence continues at coordinate 10,185 of CAZOZU010000008.1, read as the reverse complement.
CTTAAAGACAGGGACACAGCGCGGAGAATAGCAAATACTCTTTCCGGTTCAGGCTACTCATCTGTACTTGAGATAGGCCCGGGAACAGGCATGCTGACACAATTCCTCATGAACAGGCAATTCCCTGATTTCAGAGTTATTGAAATAGATAATGAATCAGCATATTTTCTTAAAAAGAACTTTCCAGACCTTAAGGAGATTATAAGGGGCGATTTCCTTGTGACGGATATTGACCGGCATTTCCCTGATAAAATGGCTGTTATAGGTAATTTTCCTTATAATATCTCATCTCAGATATTATTCAAGGTACTGGATAACAGGAATAAGATTATTGAAGTATGTGGCATGTTTCAAAAAGAGGTTGCTGAGAGAATTTGCTCTCCTCCGGGTTCCAAAGCATACGGAATTCTGAGTGTTATGTTGCAGGCTTTTTACATACCGGAATATCTTTTTACAGTCCCCGAACATGTTTTTTCTCCTCCCCCGAAAGTAAAATCTGGTGTAATACGGCTTACAAGAAATAAGATAGAGGAACTTGGATGTGACGAATCACTCTTTAAAAAAGTTGTCAAAGCCAGCTTCAACCAAAGAAGGAAAATCCTGAGAAATTCTGTTAAAGCAGCGTTTAAACTGAAAAGGGAGGATTATAAGGATTTCGGCTTAAGACCCGAACAATTGTCTGTTGTACAATTTGTTGAATTAACAAACTGGATCGAACAGAACAGGATTTTACCCGAATGAGTAGCCTATTGCATCAACAGGATTCATTTTAGCAGCGGAATAAGCTGGAGCATACCCGGCAATTACACCTATTAATCCTGATATAAAAATTGCCAGAATTGCATTTGCAAATGTAAGATACATATTGAGCTCCCAGAGGTAGTTAATAACAAGTGTGGCAATGAATATCAGGCAAACACCAACCAGACCTCCGGCAATGGAAAGTAATACTGACTCTGTCAAAAACTGTTGTAATATAAAGAAGCGTTTTGCTCCCAGGGCCTTCTGAATACCTATTATGTTTGTTCTTTCTCTTACCGAGACAAACATAATATTTGCAATCCCGAAACCACCAACAAGGATTGCAAATCCCCCGATGATCCAGCCGCCTATATTTATTCCTGCGAAAACAGCATCAAAGCCCTGGGTCAGCAAGCTTGCCTTGTTGACAGAAAAATTAGATTCCTCTCCCGGATGAAGTCTCCGTGCAGCTCTCAGAATCATGGTAACCTCATCACTGAGTTCCTGCACTGAGACCTCCTCCTTGCTTCTTATCATAATGTTAGATCCCAGAAATGGATTACGCATGTTGATAAAGGAGCGTGCAAAATTTATCGGAACAAGTGTCATCTCATCCATTCCACTGTCACTTATTCCTCCTTTTCCCTCCTTTTTAAATACTCCGATGACATTAGTTTTATATCCTGCTATTTTAATCTCTTTGCCAACAGGATTTACCTCTTCGAAAAGCCTGTTTGCAACCTCATGTCCGATTATTGCTACATTCCTTCCTGATGCTGATTCTTCAGGAGTAAAATATCTGCCCTTCTCTATATCAAATGATCTTAACTCTTCAAATTCATGGGTTGCTGCCCAGATATATGCATTATTTGCCTGGTTCTTTCTATAACGTATTGATTCTGTTTCAGTGATTGAGAAACATATAGCATCTGCCTTGTTTGACTTTCGCAATAAAGCTTCATAATCATCTAACGACACTACAGGCCATCTGATGATATCCCACCATGCAAGGTTGGCATCAAAGGACCAGGGGAATTTCTGAACATAAACCACATTATCTCCAAGGGTTGCAATGGAATCGCGAATAGCTTTTTCCATCCAGTCAAGAACAGTAAATACCGAAATGATTGAAAATATCCCGATGGTTATTCCAAAAAGCGATAAGAAAGTCCTTAACTTGTTAACAAGGAACGAATTAACAGCATACAGAAAACCCTCTTTAAACAGCCTGAAGAACATCCTTTTAACTAAAGAAATTTATTGAGCCTCAAAGATAAGAAAAAACAATCTCCATGACTAATTTATTCTTCCATTCAGATATTCATTATGCTTATTTATTGAGGTTAACAAAAAAATATATATTTTTAATCGCCCGTAGTTACAAAATTTGACAATCATAATCATCAGATAATGAGTGAGAAAAGAATTAAAAGCGCATTAATATCAGTATATTATAAAGAGGGTCTGGATGATATAGTGAGAACTCTGCATAAACTTGATGTCAGAATATATTCAACAGGAGGTACTTACAATTTCATAAATGATCTGAATATCCCTGCAGAAAAAGTTGAGGATCTGACTACTTATCCATCCATTTTGGGAGGAAGAGTCAAAACACTTCATCCATCAGTTTTCGGAGGTATACTTGCACGAAGAGATAATAGTGAGGATATTGAACAGATGACAAAGTATAAAATACCTGAAATAGACCTTGTAATAGTTGATCTTTATCCGTTTGAAGAAACTGTAAACAACACTTCTGATGAAAATGAAATAATTGAAAAGATTGATATAGGCGGCATATCACTGATCAGGGCAGCGGGGAAAAACTATAATGATGTACTTATCATATCAGGCAGGGAACAGTATCCCGAACTCCTGAAGCTGCTTAATGAGAAAAAAGGTATTACAACACTGCAGGAAAGAAAATATTTTGCCGCGAATGCATTTAAGATCTCATCAAATTACGATACGGCAATTTTCAGATATTTCAACAGGGATGCGGAAATCCAGGTTTTTCGTGAAAGCATAGATAAGGTCTATCCTCTCAGATATGGAGAGAATCCTCATCAGAAAGGTTTATATTTCGGTGATCCCGGCAAGTTGTTTGAAAAGCTCCATGGGAAGGAAATTTCATATAATAATCTCCTGGATATTGAATCTGCGCTTAATCTTATCGATGAATTTTCTGATACGACTGTTGTGATAATAAAACATAATAATGCATGTGGAGCAGCATCAAGAGACAACATTACAGAGTCGTGGAAAGCAGCTCTTGCATGTGATCCTGTTTCAGCATTCGGAGGTATCATTACAGCAAACAGGACTGTTGATGAGATATCTGCCGCCGAGATGGATAAAATATTCTTCGAAGTAATAATTGCCCCCGAATACACAAAACCTGCCCTTGAGATATTGAAAAAGAAGAAAAACAGGATAATCCTTGAAAGAAAGGAACATGAAAAGAGCCTGTACAGCTACAGGTCATTACTGAATGGCGTCTTGTGGCAGGAAAGGGATAATAGCACTGAATCGGAAAAAGAGATGAAACCGGTTACTCCACGGAGGCCAGAACCCTCTGAATTTAAAGATCTTGTCTTCGCAAACAAAATTGTAAAAAACAGTAAATCAAATACTATTGTCCTTGCTAAAAACAGACAGCTTTGTGCGAGTGGTGTTGGTCAGACTTCAAGGGTTGATGCTCTTAAGCAGGCAATTGAAAAGGCAAAAACATTCGGATTCGACCTGAATGGATCAGTAATGGCATCTGATGCTTTTTTCCCGTTCAGCGACAGTGTGCAGATTGCACATAAGGCAGGAATTACAGCTGTTGTACAACCCGGAGGTTCAGTACGTGACCAGGAATCAATTGATTACTGTTCTTCCAATAACCTGGCAATGGTATTTACAGGAATACGACATTTTAAACATTAACATACTTAATATTCTCATTGAATGGGACTCTTATCATTTTTAACACAGGAGATCGCTATTGATCTCGGAACGGCTAATACTATTATTATTAACAATGATAAAATCGTTGTTGATGAACCATCTATTGTTGCAATAGATAAAAACACGGGAAAGCTTATAGCAATAGGAGAGGCCGCAAGGCAGATGCATGGCAAAACACATGAAAACATAAAAACGATCAGACCGATGAAAGATGGTGTGATTGCCGATTTTAATGCGGCCGAATTGATGATAAGAGGGATGATCAAAATGATAAACAGAAATCCGCGTTTCTTTGCTCCCTCATTGAAAATGGTAGTTTGTATTCCTTCGGGTAGCACAGAGGTTGAAATACGTGCAGTTCGTGATTCTTCTGAACATGCCGGGGGAAGAGATGTTTATATGATCTACGAACCTATGGCAGCTGCTATAGGGATCGGGCTTGATGTGGAAGCCCCTGAAGGCTTTATGTTAATAGATATAGGAGGAGGTACAACAGAAATAGCTGTAATTGCTCTGGGTGGTATCGTATGTAACAAATCAATACGAATCGCAGGTGATGGTTTTACAGCTGATATCCAAGCTTATATGAGGCACCAACATAATATCAAGATTGGTGAAAAAACTGCTGAAGATATAAAAATAGGGGTGGGGTCAGCTCTTCCTGACATAGATAATCCACCAGCCGATTATATTGTCAGAGGACCCAATATTATGACTGCACTGCCAATTGAAATACCTATCTCATATCAGGAAATTGCCTATTGCCTGGATAAATCACTTTCAAAGGTTGAAGCAGCACTTCTGAATGTGCTTGAACAAACACCTCCTGAACTCTATGCTGATGTGGTGAATAAAGGAATATACATGGTTGGCGGAGGAGCACTATTGAGAGGCCTGGATAAGAGATTTTCAGATAAAATAAATATTAAATTCAATGTTGTTGAGGATCCTCTTCATGCTGTCGCACGTGGTACAGGTGTGGCTCTTAAAAATGTTGACAAATTTCCGTTCCTCATGAGATAATTTACCGGTGTGAATGAGAAACCTGCTTAATTTTCTGGCAAAGTATAGCAACCTGATAGTATTCCTTATACTTGAAGGGATAGCACTTTATTTATTAAGCACAGGAAATAATTATCATAATACAAGGATTGTTAAAGGTATACGGGGTGTTACCAGAGGAGTAGAACAGCGAGTCAGTAATATAAGATCATATTTCAGATTAAGGGAAATAAACCAGGAACTTGCAGCAGAAAACAGTTCATTGAAAAGTACACTGGAGGTATTGAAAAATAAAGAAGACCTGCTTTTTTTTTCGGTTTCCGATACAATATACCAGCAACAATATACATATACACCGGCAAAGGTTATCGATAATTCTGTAAATAAACAGAAAAACTTCTTTACTATTGATAAGGGGGAAAAACATGGTCTGTCAGTTGATATGGCAGTAACCTCGGCTGATGGTATAGCGGGTGTTGTAGTAGGTTGCTCCAAAAATTTCTCTGTAGTCATGTCACTTCTTAATCTTGATTTCAGGATCAGTGCAAGAATTAAATCTAACGGATATTTCGGATCATTAAACTGGAATGGACTTAGCTATAAAAATGCAATTCTGAATGAAATACCTCAGCATGTACCTGTAAATGTGGGAGATACAATCGAAACAACAGGTTTCTCAACAATTTTTCCAGAAGGTATAATGATAGGAACAGTGAGCAATTATGAAAATCCGGGAGGAGATTTTTATGTAATTAATGTCTTGTTAAATACAGATTTTAAAAGACTTAATTTTGTAAATGTGATAGGGAATATGAACAAAGCAGAACAACTTGAACTTGAAAAATCATTCCAATGATCAATTCAATTTTAAGATATAGCTTGATATTTATTTTGCTGATACTTTTGCAGGTTTTGCTGTTCAATAATATTGAATTCAGTGGTTATGTGAACCCCTGGATTTATATTATGTTTATACTTCTCCTTCCCTGTGAAATATCAGTATGGTTGCTGCTTATTATTGCCTTTTTCACAGGACTCACAATTGACCTGTTCTGCGGCTCTCTTGGCATGCATACATCAGCAACAGTTCTTGCAGGATTTGTTCGTCCTTATGTTATGAGGTTAATTTCTCCCAGAGACGGCTATGAACCTGGCTCGGATCCCTCAATGATCATCTATGGATTTAAATGGTACCTGATTTATACATTATTTATTGTCCTGATTCATCACACAGCCTTATTTTATTTGGAGGTATTTCGTTTTACTGATTTCTTCCGGACACTGTTGAGGGTTATATTAAGTTCTCTTTTCTCTATAACCTTCATACTTCTCCTTGAATTTGCAAGGAAAGGGAAATAAATAAAAGGGTTATGAAAGATATATATACCAGCAGGAAATATATAATAGCCGGGATTATCGTCCTTGCAGTCATAACATTGATAGTCAAGTTATTTTCAATTCAGGTTATTGAAGATACTTACAGGTTATCAGCTGACAATAACGTCCTGAGGTATGTAACTCAGTATCCGGCGAGAGGATTGATATACGACAGGAATAAAAAGCTTATAGTATATAACCAGGCAGCTTATGATCTGATGGTCATACCAGCGCAGACAGGTGACATGGATACCTCTTTATTTTGCAGTGAACTGGGGATCACAGGGGAGTTTTTCGCTGAGAGAATGAATGTAGCTGTCAACTATTCACGAAGAGCCCCTTCTGTATTTTTGAAGCAGATCTCTGCTGAGACCTTTGCACAATTCCAGGAAAAGATGTTTATGTATCCGGGATTTTATGTTCAGCCGAGAACCCTCAGAAAATACTCAAGGCCCATTGCTTCACATTTACTGGGATATGTCAGCGAGGTGGATGAAAACAATATTAAACAGAATCCTTATTATAAACCGGGTGACTATATCGGAAAACTTGGTATTGAAGAGGCTTATGAAGAAGAACTGAGGGGAACACGCGGTATAAAGATTTATATGGTGGATGTTTACAGCCGTATAAAGGGATCATACGCTGATGGTACACACGATACGATGGCTGTTCAGGGATCAGATATTGTTTCAACGATCGATTTTGATTTGCAGGAATATGGCGAAATGCTTATGCAAAACAAAACAGGCAGTATAGTGGCTATTGAACCATCAACAGGAGAGATACTTACACTTATCTCATCTCCCTGTTATGATCCCGGCCTTCTTGTAGGACGGATAAGATCTGAAAATTATTCCAGACTTCAGTCCGACACTCTTCTGCCTCTCTTTAACAGAGCTTTTATGGCTTCATATCCCCCGGGATCAACCTTTAAGCCTCTGAACGGACTGATAGGACTTCAGGAGAAAGTGATCTATCCCGGAACAAAATTTGGTTGTGATAACGGATACCTTTTTATAGGTTGTCATTCACACGAATCTCCTCTTGATCTCAAAGGAGCAATAATGAATTCATGTAATTCTTATTTCTGTCAAACATTCAGAAGAATACTTGAAAACCCGGATTATGAATCAATTACAGAGGCTTATGATAAATGGAAAAGTTACCTTAATGAGTTTGGTTTTGGCAGAAAGCTGAGCAGCGACTTTGTAAATGAATTAACGGGATTAGTACCCGAATCATCTTACTTTGAAAAATATTATGGCAAAAATAGTTGGAAAGCATTGAATGTGATCTCATTGGCTATAGGCCAGGGAGAAATAGGAACAACTCCGCTGCAGATGGCCAACATGACAGCAGCTATTGCTAACAGAGGATTTTATTATACTCCTCATATCGTTAAGTCAATTGATAACAGGGAAAATATAGATACAACTTTTACGACAAAACATGAGATAAGTATCGATTCTGTTAATTTCGAAAGGATAATTCAGGGAATGGAAGCGGCTGTTTATGGGGGGCAGGGTGCCACAGCCAGGATAGCAGCATTACAGGATATTATAGTATGTGGAAAAACAGGAACGGCAGAAAATCCTCATGGAGAGGATCATTCAGTATTTATTGCTTTTGCTCCGAAAGAGAATCCTGCAATTGCAATAGCTGTTTATGTTGAAAATGCAGGTTTTGGTGCTACCTATGCTGCTCCCGTAGCAAGCTTAATGATTGAAAAATATATTACCGGAAAAATTTCTTTTACCAACAAATTGAAAGAACAAAGAATGCTTGAACTGGACCTTATCAGTAAATCGATGGGCAATGAGGAGGAAAATTAATATCTGGGCAGATATCGATAAAGTGACAATACTACTTTTTATCATCCTGGTTATTATGGGATGGTTCAATATTTATTCTGCAGTATATAACGAGGAACATATAGGTATAATTGATCTTTCTCAGCGTTACGGTAAGCAGTTTATCTGGATTATTGCATCATTTCTCATCGCTGTATTTATTGTTATTATTGATACAAGATTCTATCTTTTTTTTGCAAGGTTTATATATGGGGGACTTATATTCCTGCTGATCCTGGTACTTATCTTCGGCAAAGAAGTTAACGGAGCAAGATCATGGTTTGAATTCGGTCAGATTAATCTGCAACCTGCCGAATTTGCCAAATTCGGGACAGCACTGATACTCGCTGATTTTCTTAATAAGCGCCGGCAGGAATTAACCAGGTTTAAAATCATAATCCCTGCAATAGGTATAATATTATTGCCGGCTTTTCTAATTGCACTGCAACCAGATCTTGGATCGACAGTAATATTCTTTGCTTTTATCCTTGTTCTTTTCAGGGAGGGGATGAGTCCCTATGTTTTCCTGTCAGGATTGCTGATGGTTATATTATTCTTTCTTACACTCCTTTTAAATGACGTGCACCTGGAACTAACACTTATTGGTATTGCCTTTTTAATAGCATTGTTTGCCACACGAAAATGGAAACCATGTCTTATAGGCCTTGGGATTTTCATTATTATTTCCGGTGCATTATACACCCTCGATCATTTTATATTCGAATCGATAGGAAATAAACTGATTATCATGATCTCACTTATCCTTTCGGGGATAGCATTCAGTTATTATATTTACCTCAGGAAGGCAAAAGCGATACTGGTTATTTATCTGTTTCTTCTTGGCAGTATATTGTATGTCAATTCGGTAGATTATACTTATAGCCATATTCTGAAACCTCACCAACGGGAAAGGGTTGAAATTATGCTGGGTTTCAAATCAGATCCTCATGGTACAGGATATAATGTTAACCAATCGATGATATCAATAGGATCAGGTGGATTGACCGGAAAGGGATATTTGCAGGGTACACAGACCAAATTCAAATTTGTTCCTGCTCAAAGCACTGATTTTATTTTCTGTACAATTGGAGAGGAATGGGGCTTCATTGGTTCTGTTACTGTTCTAGGCCTATACCTTTTTCTGCTGCTGCGCCTCATTGTAATTGCTGAGCGTCAACGTTCAGTTTTTTCAAGAATATACGGTTATGGTGTTATATCAATCCTTTTTGCACATTTCTTTATTAATATCGGTATGGCCATAGGCCTGGTTCCTGTTATTGGGATTCCTTTGCCATTTTTGAGTTATGGGGGTAGTTCTTTGTGGGGTTTCACAATATTGTTATTTATTTTCCTGAGGCTGGATGCAGGTCGTGCAGAATACCTTGTATGATCAGAATGGAATTGTTATCCTGTGTGAAATCTCGATTCCAAAATCTTTTTCTACATAATCGATGAGCTGTGGAAAGAACTCCATAAAATCATCCTGCAACGAAAAATAATTCTTTTTCAGTGCACGAACTGCAAACCTTGTTTCATTAGGCAATGTGGTACGCTTACTCAGTGTCTTCAATACATGTCTGATCCCACCAATGGTTTGGTATGATTCTATCCAGTTATTAATTATAAAAAACGGCATCATCTCACTGACCTCAGTAGGAAGTATCTCAAAATTATTTACCATTGCTCTGTAAAAATTATATGTAACACTTTCGAGAGGCCTTCTTGAAAAGAAATTCCATTCCCGGGTTAGAAAATGATCATAAATGATATCTGTTACAACTCCTGAGTACCTGTGGTATTTTCTGGAGAAAAAAATCTTGCTTCGATGTACAACAGGATGTCGATCGGTAAAATCATCAATATGACGATGGATTATGATACCTTTACGGATAAGATCGGGATATTTTAGATAATCTCGCCCTTTTACATAATCACCGATGTAATTACCAATGATTATCTCTTCTGAATCACCTGATAAATATATGTGGGCGAGCACATTCATATACTGATATAATAGTACAAAGAATTTACCATATCCATAATGATATCCGGGACAATTTATTTAACATGTTCAGCCGTTATTTTAATAGTTAGGTTAAATATCAGATACACAGGATATTAGACCGTATTAACAGCATATAAAAAAATCCCTTTAATTGTTCGGAATTTCAATATGCAAATTATACATTTGTTGTGTCATATTAAAATTAAACGTCTTTCATCTAAAATAATTTTTCACTTTTAATTAAGGAGGATT